>JAZQBF010000087.1:0-11997 GCA_045545615.1 Faecousia sp. | reverse complement strand
CAGACCCATACGGGAAGGAATGCCCTTAAAGTACCAGATGTGGCTGCAGGGAGCGGCCAGTTCGATATGGCCCATACGCTCACGGCGAACCTTTGCTCTGGTAACTTCAACACCACAACGGTCACAGACCTTACCCTTATACTTGATCTTCTTATACTTACCACAGTGACATTCCCAGTCCTTGGTAGGTCCAAAAATCTTTTCGCAGTAAAGACCATCCCGTTCCGGTTTCAAAGTGCGGTAGTTGATGGTTTCCGGCTTTTTAACCTCGCCGAAAGACCAACCGCGGATCATTTCAGGTGAAGCAATACCAATTCGGATTGCATCAAATGTTGCATCTGCCATATAGTATCGCCTCCTTAATTCTCATCGGTGTCGGCATCGGAACTGCCGTACACATCCATAATATCCTCGGGACCGTCCTGGTCGATGTTGAAGCCGGAGTCCAGAACCTCATCGGTATTCACTACAAATTCGGTGTCATGGTCTGCGGTGTAGACGATCTCATCGTCTTCTTCCTCATCCTTCAGTTCGATCTCGTTGCCCATTTCGTCCAGAACACGAATATCCAGACACAGAGCCTGCAGTTCCTTAACAAGAACCTTGAAAGATTCGGGAACGCCGGGTCTGGGGATATTGCTGCCCTTAACAATGGCTTCATAGGTCTTAACACGACCGGTAACGTCGTCAGACTTAACGGTCAGGATTTCCTGCAGGGTGTAAGCAGCACCGTATGCTTCCAGTGCCCAAACTTCCATTTCACCGAAACGCTGACCGCCGAACTGGGCTTTACCACCCAAAGGCTGCTGGGTAACCAGTGCGTAAGGACCGGTGGAACGGGCGTGGATCTTATCGTCAACCAAGTGGTGCAACTTCAGATAGTAGGGATAGCCAACGGTAACCAGGTTATCGAAGGGTTCGCCGGTGCGGCCGTCATACAGAACGGTCTTACCGTCTTCACGCAGACCAGCCAGTTTCAGCGTGTCGCGGATATCCTTCTCGTTTGCGCCGTCGAACACAGGGGTAGAAACCTTCCAGCCCAGAGCCTTTGCGGCGTAACCCAAGTGGACTTCCAAAACCTGTCCGATGTTCATACGGGAAGGCACGCCCAGGGGGTTCAGAACCACATCCAGAGGTGTACCGTCGGGCAGGAAGGGCATATCCTCTTCCGGCAGAACACGGGAAACAACACCCTTGTTACCGTGACGACCAGCCATCTTATCGCCAACAGAGATCTTACGCTTCTGAGCAATATAGACGCGTACAGACTTGGTAACGCCAGGAGCCAACTCATCGGAGTTCTCCTTGGTGAACACCTTAACATCCACAACGATACCGCTCTCGCCATGAGGCACTTTCAAAGAGGTATCGCGGACTTCTCTTGCCTTCTCGCCAAAGATTGCGCGAAGCAGACGCTCCTCGGGAGTCAGTTCGGTCTCACCCTTAGGTGTGACCTTACCAACCAGGTAGTCACCGGAATGGACCTCTGCGCCGATACGGATAATACCGTTTTCGTCCAGGTCTTTCAGGGTATCCTCACCAACATTGGGGATATCACGGGTAATTTCCTCAGGTCCTAACTTAGTGTCACGGGCCTCGGTCTCGTGCTCCTCAATATGGATAGAGGTAAAGACATCTTCACGAACAAGGCGCTCATTCAGCAAAATGGCGTCCTCGTAGTTGTAACCTTCCCAGGTAACAAAGCCGATCAGAACGTTCTTACCCAAAGCGATCTCACCGCCGGAGCAGGAAGGACCGTCAGCAATAATCTGCTGGGGTACTACTCTCTCACCTACGGTTACGATGGGACGCTGGTTGATACAAGTGCCGGCATTGCTGCGGGCGAACTTGGTCAGTTCGTAGGTTTCGGTCTCACCGTTGTCGTAACGCACAGTGATCTCCGTAGCAGAAACAGCGGTAACAACGCCGTTTTCTCTTGCCTTTACACAAACTTCGGAGTCAACTGCCGCAGCATGCTCAATACCGGTAGCAACAACAGGCGGCTCGGTGGTGAGCAGCGGCACAGCCTGACGCTGCATGTTCGCGCCCATCAGCGCGCGGTTTGCATCGTCGTTCTGCAAGAAAGGAATAAAGGAAGTTGCAATAGAGATCATCATTCTGGGAGAAACATCGATATAGTCGATCACATTACGATCGACCTCAATGATCTCATTACGATGACGGCAGGTAATACGCTCGTTTACCAGACAACCATTCTCGTCCAGCGGCTCGTTTGCCTGACCGATATAGAAATCGTCCTCCACATCGGCGGTCATATAGTCAACCTGGTCGGTAACCTTGCCGGTTGCTTTATCCACCTTGCGGTAGGGGGCCTCTACAAAGCCATACTCATTGATCTTTGCAAAGGTTGCCAGATAGTTGATCAGACCGATGTTGGGACCTTCAGGTGTCTCAATAGGACACATACGACCATAGTGCGTATAGTGAATATCACGAACATCGAAGGATGCGCGCTCACGGCTCAAGCCGCCGGGGCCCAGTGCAGACAAACGACGCTTGTGAGTCAGTTCTGCCAAGGGGTTGTTCTGATCCATAAACTGAGACAAGGGGCTGGAACCGAAGAACTCCTTGATAACAGCGGTTACAGGACGAATATTGATCAGGCTCTGGGGGGTAACAGTGTCCAGATCCTGCACGGTCATACGCTCACGAATGACGCGGTCAAGACGGCTGAAACCAATACGGAACTGGTTCTGCAGCAATTCGCCTACACAGCGCAGACGACGGTTGCCCAGGTGGTCGATATCAACGGGTACACCGATACCCATAGCGACACAGTTCAAATAGTTGATAGATGCCATAATGTCATCCACAACAATGTGCTTGGGAATCAGATCGTCGATGCGCTCTGCAATGGCATCTTCCCAGCCATCAGCAGGGACAGTTTCCAGCATTTCCTTTAAAACGGAGAAACTAACCTTTTCCTTGACACCGTATTCCTTGGGATCAAAGTCCACAAAGGAAGCCATATCGACCATATTATTGGACAGAACCTTAACATTCTGACCGCCAACACGGACAACAGCCTCATTTACGCCCTTTGCGCTCAGTTCGTGGGCGCGGACGCGGGAGATGATCTCGCCGGGCATAGCCAGGATCTCACCGGTCATAGGATCGGCGATGGGCTCTGCCACTTCCTGACCGGACAGACGGCTCCAAATGTCCATCTTCTTATTGAACTTATAACGGCCAACGGTGCTCACATCATAGCGATGGGCATCGAACAGCAAGCCTTCCAGGTGGGCAATAGCGGTCTCTACTGTAGGAGGCTCACCGGGACGCAGACGGCGATAGATCTCCAACAGGCCTTCTTCTCTGGTCTTGAAGGTATCCTTCTCCAAAGTGGCCAAAATGCGGGGATCTTCACCAAACATTGCCTTGATCTTCTCATCGGTGTCAACACCCAGAGCGCGAATCAGGCATGTAACCGGCAATTTGCGGTTTTTGTCGATACGAACCCAAAATACGTCACTGAGGTCAGTTTCGTATTCCAGCCATGCGCCACGGTAAGGGATAACTGTAGCAGTATAGGTATGCTGATCAGCCTTGTCCACTTCGTGTGTGTAGTACATACCAGGGCTACGGACAATCTGGGAAACAATGACACGCTCAGCACCATTGATCACAAAAGTGCCGCCGTTGGTCATAATGGGGAAATCTCCCATAAAGATTTCCTGCTCCTTGATCTCCTCTGTTTCTGTGTTGCGCAGACGCACGCGCACCTTGATGGGCTTTGCATAGGTAGCATCCCGCTCCTTGCACTGCTCAATGGTGTACTTGGGCTTGTCTTCCATGGTATAGTCCAGGAAACTCAGCTCCAGTTTGCCGGAGAAATCCGTAATCGTGCCTACATCTTTAAAAACCTCACGGAGGCCTTCATCCAGGAACCACTGATAGGAGTCCTTCTGGATTTTCAGCATGTTGGGCATTTCCAGGATCTCTTCGTACTTTGCGTAACTCTTACGCATTGTCTTGCCAAAGAGTTGGTCTTTGACCATATGGATCATCACGCCTTTCTTTCGGCTTACGCCGGAATGATGTGGTTTACAATATGATACGCCTGGTTCGGTTGACAGTTTGTTGGAATCAACACTTGACAGCCGCTATTCTGTATGCTAATATGTCGATGTTGGGAAGAATGCACACTTGGGCATAATAACACACTATAGACCACAATCATACCATAATCGCATTTCTTTGTCAATAGGTTTTTCCAAATTTTACCGAGGGATTTCACCTCGGCTTTTTTATTGCCAAAAAGCAACACCCACTCCCTTTTCGTGGAGTGGGTGTAAATATTAATATGTATACTTACAGTTCTGAATAGCCGAAACTATTGACAAGCGCATCGATCTTCTGTCCTCTCTTGCAATAGGGACATTCTCTGTAATCAAAACTTGCATAGTCAGGCAGGTCGGCGATGTTATAAATAGATGCCACCGGATATCCGCCAGTATCCTTAACTGCGCTGTACAGCGCGGCAACACCAGCCACATAACCGCTATAATAGCCAATCGCCTCAATACTGCGTTTTGCAGTAAAGCCGGTGGTCATGCTTGCCATCAGCACCAATACGTGCTTTCCTTTGATCATGGGTTTGACATTATCCCGGAAGATCATCTGGCTATTTGCATTATATTCCGGTTCTACAACATAAATCGTCTTATGCCGGTTAATATTTTGGAAACCGCCGTCAGAAAGGGCTTGCGCAAGACATGTACCTATAACCGCAGTACCATCCAAACAAAGAATCGTGTCTACTAATGTGGATGTATTAAAATGAGCAACCAACTGTTTCGCGATGGCCTTTGCTTCGCTTAATCGGGTTTTTTGAAATGTAATATCCACATAGTAGTTGATATGGCTGTGGTTTGTGGCAAAGTGACCCCGGGCGATCCGCAGGGGTACATCACCATGGCGTACAGGCAGTTCCATAATATTGATCATAAGCAGTTCCTCCTAAATTAAAAAAGCGTTTTTCAGCACCGGCAACACAGCGTTTTTTGCCGGCATATGAAAAAACGCTTTTTTTCATTGTACCGCATAAATTCAAATATTGCAAGAAAATTCAGCACTCGAAATTTACAAATTTCATAAAGAATTATTGTGCAGATTGCATCTGGCGGATCATTTTTTCCTGGCGTTTAAACTGCCGGGCGATCACCTTGCATATCTTCTTTTCCTGAATCATCTTGTGAACTTGTTCAAAAGTGACCCACATAGCATCGTCCGTCTCGCCGGGCAACAGCACGATTTCCGAAATAGGAATGTTTCTTCGCAAGCAGTAAAAATCATAGTGGGCATTTCTGTCTGTACCCGACGCGATCAGCCGGAACTCCGATTCCTCTGCCCTAACGCCGGTCTCCTCGAACAGTTCTCTGCGAATTGCCTGGAGACTGGTCTCCCCTGCCTTTGCCGCGCCACCGGAATTTTCCCAAGTGCCGGCAAAACTCTTCCCCGGGGCTCTGCGGGTAAGGAGCAAATTACCATTATCGTCATACACCCAGACACAGACCACCAATCCATATTCGCCGGAGTGCCAAGGCGTGCCGCGGCGATGGGTGCGTCCGGTAAGATTCCGGTTTATGTCATAAACATCGTTAAGTTCCATTGTGCTGCCTTCTTCTAAATTAGTGGGAACAGTATAACATAACGTATACCAAAAGGCAAGTCGGCATGTTCTTCTGCCGACTTGCTGTTATCAATCCAAATTTTTACCTTGATCGCGGTAGTCGCTGTCCATAGGTGTAACAATGTCTGCTTCTTTCTGGTAGCGGCCAACCACATTGGTTGCCAACTCCACAGGGAGCAATGTACCTGCGCCGGCAACACAGCCGCCAGGACAAGCCATACCCTCTAAGAGGTAACCGTTATATTTCCCCGCTTTGGCAAGGGTCATCAGTTTGCGGCACTCACGCAAGCCTTCTGCCCGGGCAGTCTTTACTTCCATATCCGGGTCGGTCTGCTGAACAAGATCCGCAACCGCCTTAGCAACACCTCCGGAAACCGCAAATCCACGACCGGCAGCAGAGCCTTCATTCAAATCGTGCATCGGCTCTATGGCTTCAAAATCGATCTCCTTAGCCTCGAACATACCCTGCAGTTCCTCGAATGTAAGCACAAAGTCCACGTCGGAGCGAATATCCTCGCGGATCGCCTCCAACTTTTTGGCTGCGCAAGGACCGACGAAAACAACTTTGCAATCGGGATACTTTTGTTTCATCAATCTTGCAGTAAACACCATTGGTGTCAGCGTCATTGAGATCTTGTCTGTTTCCCCGGGGAACAGTTTGTGGATCATAGAATGCCAAGCGGGGCAGCAAGATGTTGCCATATAATTTTGTTCGCTGGGCACTTTCTCTATGAAATCCTTTGCTTCTTCAATGGTACACATATCTGCGCCCACCGCAACCTCTACAATGCGGGCAAAGCCCAATTTCTTCATTGCGGCAATAAATTTGCCCGGTGTGGAATGCTTGCCAAACTGACCAATAAAAGCAGGCGCAACGATCGCGATCACCCGGTCACCTTTCAAAATAGACTGGATCACCTGGAATATCTGCCCTTTGTCTACGATAGCACCAAAAGGACAACTGACAAGGCACTGACCGCAGGCGACACATTTATCCTGATTGATCTTTGCTTTGCCGTTTTCATCGGACTCGATCGCATCCATGCCGCAGGCAGCCTGGCACGGCCGTTCCAAATGCACAATGGCATTATAGGGGCAAGCCTTGGCGCATTTGCCGCAACGGATACATTTATCCAGGTCAATATAAGACCGGTTGTTCCGGAAAGAAATTGCGCCTACGGGACAAACCTTTTGGCAAGATGCCGCAAGGCAGTTCTGGCAGTAATTGCTTACCTTATATTGATGGGTAGGGCACGCATGGCAGGCATAAGGAATAATATTGATAAGGGGCGGCTCATAATACTGCTCCGCAATCGCTGCCTGGTCCATACCTTCGGTCATCAAATGTCGGGTCTGAATGGGACGAATATTCAAGCCCATTGCTAGGCGAACCCGTTCGCTGGCAATGGCGCGCTCCAAAAACACCGACTCCCGATGCAGCGGCTGATCGCCCGGTACAATAATATAAGGCAGTTCGTCGGCGCCCTCATATCCCTTGCCGGAATATGCCATACGGGCAACCTCAGTAAAAACTTTTTTTCGAATATCTGTAATTAAGGATGGGATACCTCTCATCGCACAGCCTCCTGTGATATTTGCATAATAACCTTGTAGATTATAACAAGGCTTCGACGGTTCGTCAAGATTCCCATTCCTTTCATCGTGCATAAATGTTTTCAATTTTTGATTGCTTTTTCCAAATTTGTTGTGTATAATACATTTGCAATCCAGGTGTAGCGCAGTTGGTAGCGCGCCTGCTTTGGGAGCAGGATGCCGCGAGTTCGAGTCTCGCCACTTGGACCAGAAAAAGGCTCTGATTGTGATACAATCAGAGTCTTTTGCATATTCTACTGATGTTTGCAAAAAATATGCGCAAAGGAGTGGTTATTATGGATGGACACGAACTTGTAAAGCAGACATTGGATCAGATCCCGCAAGCCGATGCAAACGCGAAACGAATCGTGGGGCTGGTCAAGGAAGGCGGCAGAATTACCGGCTATCAATTATCAGACAACACAGTTGTGGAAAAACAGCAAGCAGTCAACATGGCAAAACAAGGACAGATCGCCGGTGTAGGTATTGCCCATCGGGGTGATACCCAGTACCTGAAATCCATCCCCGACGGTAGCGAAAATAACAACCTTGGCAATTTGCCATCAGTATCGCCATAATCATTTTTACCCGGAATTACCTATGGGCAATTCCGGGAAATTATATTTATTTTTCCGTTTACATCGTTTAAAATACCGATAAACGCAATTTGCAACATTTTTGATTTTCGTTATGATATGATGGTGTCACAGGAGGTGAACAAATGGAACTCAAAGTTATCATTGATAAGGAAAAAGAGGAGAAAATCGTCGCTACCGTTCACAGTCGTGGCCCGCTGATCGACGAGATCGAAGCATTGATATTACATTATACCGGCGCTGACCGCATCACCGGCTATACCGATGAGGACATTAAAATGCTTTCTTTTAAGGAGATCGAGTGTATCACTGTGCTGGATGGAAAGACCTACGCCATTGATTCTAATAATCGCCATTACCGATTGAAGCAGCGACTATATGAACTGGAAAAGCAACTGCCCTCGTCCTTCATCCGTATCAACAAAAGTTCGCTGGCAAACGAATCTCGTCTGGAGCGGTTTCAAGTCACTTATGCAGGCAGCGTGGATGCTGTGTTTAAATGCGGATTCACAGAATATGTTTCCCGCCGGTGTTTTGCCCAAATTAAAAGGAGGTTAGAAAGAAAATGAAGAAATTTTGGAAAGAGTTTTTGTTTCGCGGTCTGATCTGCGCAGCAGGTGGACCTGTTGTGTTGGCAATCATCTACGGTATCTTAGGCGCAACCGGCGCAGTGGAGTTTTTCACACCCAACGAAGTCTGTTTGGGCATTTTAAGTATCTCTCTGCTGGCGTTTATTGTAGCCGGTATGACCGCAATCTATCAATTGGAGCAACTTCCCTTGCCCACTATGATATTGTTCCACGGAGGCGCGCTGTATATTGCCTACATCCTTACTTATCTGATCAACGGCTGGCTGAAGCAGCAGTTGATCCCCATTCTTGTTTTTACCGGCATTTTTATTACAGGTTATGCTGTGATATGGTTGATTATTTACTGCGTTGAAAAGGCGAAGGCCGAAAAGATCAATAAAATGCTTAATAACTGACAAAAAATGCGTTGCCCAAAGGCAACGCATTTTTCATTTGGTTAAGTCATAACTCATATCGATTAGGAATTTCATTTTATCATCGTCCACCGTGCCGTCCAATGCCACGGTCAGCCAGTGGCTTTTATTCATATGGTAGGCAGGATAAATCCCATTTTCCAGCCGAAACGAGCCAATCAGCCGAGGGTCACATTTCACATTCACGATCCAAATTTCCCCGCCGCCGGAAACACCCAGTTTTTCATTGGGTATCTTCATAACAACAGCAAACCACTTACGGTTATGCCCATGGCGAAACACGCAGGTTGCGGGATCTTTTGCAAACAAATGCTCGCCGGTTGCGCTATATGTTTTTTCGATGTAGGTATATATATTCATTTCCTTTTCTCCGGTGCAGACGGCGTTCTATATGGCCGTTGTTTCGTCCAATGCTTCTATGTAAAAACTCACCGGGCGAAAACCATCGTTACAACTGATCATAGCAGAATAGGGATCCTTCATCCAACCGTCATAGAAATTTCCGCCGCCCTGCGCCAATGTCATTACAAACGCAGACATACTGTCCCAAGCGCTGTCGCAAAAGTTAAGCGGCTTCTCTCCGTTCTTGGAAATCCACATCATACCCTCTTCTACATCGCAAGTATGTTCTATGGGGTTTTCGTACTGTGCCATTAAATCCGGATAGGAAGTTTTGCGAACAGCAGTAATTCTTACATTTTTCATAATCCGTCACCTCTTACTGATATGATAGCAAAAATCACCTGTTATTTCAATTGCTCCCAGCGCTCTTTGGTGAGTAGCGATGTGTGACCCGTACGCACTTCATTGAGCAATTCTACATTTAGATTTTCTGTCGTGTGGTGATATACAAAACCGAGTTTTTTCTGAACGCGATGTGACTTTTCATTTCCCTCATAATAGCCGCACCATACCGCGCGCATATTCAGCACTTCAAAAGCACGGCGCAGCAGCGCATTTGCCGCCTCTGGGATGATTCCTTGACCCCAAAAGGGCTTGCCGATCCAATAACCCAGTTCGCATTCATCATCCCGGTCTGTCATATCGGTATAACCTTTCAGTTTCAGACCAATACTGCCGATAGTTTTGCCGTCTTTCAGGCACACCGCATAGGTTTCCGGTGCCGAAAGTACATTCCGGATTATCTGGCGGCTGTTTTCCACGCAACTATGGGGTGGCCATCCCGCTGCCGGTCCAACATCCGGATCTTTGGCATATTCATAAAGGTGCTCGGCATCCGTGTCTATCCAGGGACGTAGAATCAGACGTTTCGTTTCAATCATATGCAGCCTTCACTCCATTCTCTTTATTTTTATTTTAACACGCAAAATCCACACTTGCAACAAAGACTTAACTTGCAGTATAATAGCCTCATATCAGATTATACGGAGGAACCATTATGCGCAAAAACTTTGGAGCAAAAGAAATGTGTTATCCCATGCCGGTGTTCATTATCGGCACATATAACGAGGACGGCACGCCAAACGCCATGAATGCAGCCTGGGGCGGTGTTACGGAAGAGGCCCAATTGACGATCTGCGTGGATGCAGAGCACAAAACCGCAAAAAATGTTATTGAACGAAAAGCATTCACCGTATCTATGGGTACTGCAAAATATGTAAACGCCTGCGATTATGTGGGTATTGTTTCCGGCAACAAAGAGCCGGATAAATTTGCAAAGGCAGGTTTTCACGCAACCAAGTCTCAATTTGTAGACGCCCCGCTGATCGACGAACTGCCCATGGCTTTGGAATGTGAAATGATCTCCTACGACCCGGAATCCTGCCATTTGGTTGGCAAGGTCATCAACGTATGTGTGGATGCGGCATATTTGGATGAACACGGCAAAGTGAACGTTGCCAAATTACAGCCTATCACCTTTGACCCGGTTCATCACAATTACCTTGCATTGGGCGAAGAGGTCGGCAAGGCGTTCCATGATGGTCTTACCTTAAAATAATGTTAATGCCCTGGCAGAAGCCAGGGCATTTGTTTTTTACAGATTACTCTCTTTTCGGTTTGCTGTTTTTCGCAAATAATTTCCGATATTTGTCAGGCACATCAGTAGCGCGATCAAAAATGCGCCGGGAATAACAATGATCCACCAACTATCTGTCAGCAGCGCATTTTCTGCCAGGGAGAGCATACTGCCCCAGGAAATGATCTCCAGAGGCAAACCCATACCCATAAAACTGAGCGTGGACTCGGCAACAATAGCGCCTCGTACATTCATAACCACCATAAACATTATGGATGCAATGAAATTCGGTGCTAAATGCTTGCACAGAATATGGGAGAATTTTCCTCCCATACATTTTGATGCAACAACATACTCGCTATTGCGAATCTGCCGGACTTCCGTTCGGATAATCTTTGCAATACCCGCCCAACTGGTCAAGCCGATGACAACAGAAAGTGATACCACATTCCCCTGCCCTAAAATTGCCTGCAAAAACAGCACCAGTAAAAGGCTTGGCACACTGAGAAAAATCTCAGTGAAGCGCATCATCAAAGTATCCAGCCACACGGGGGCAATGCCGCTGACAGAGCCATAGACCACCGCAATAAAGGTAGAGATCAAGGTTGCCAGGAAACCGATGGTAATGGAGATCCGACCGCCATACCAAATGTCGGAGAAAATATCTCTGCCAAGGGTATCTGTTCCGAACAAAAACTCACGATTGGGCGCAATGTTAAAATGATTCAAGTCTAAATAGCCAGGATCTTTTGTCATCAGCAATTCCGCAAACAGACAACACAATATGATTGCACTCATCAGTACAACAGATGCCCAGGGAAAGCCTTTCAGCCGACTGACCTTCTTTTTGGGAACTACGGGCTCAGGTCGGATGCCGACCATGGTAAACAGTTCTTTTTCCGTCATACCCTGCTCACCTCCGTAGTTTCAACAACTTCATTGGCCTTGATTCTTGGGTCGATTCTTTCGTTGATTATCTGTCCAATCATATTGCAAAAGATCACCAGGATGCCGGTCATCATGCAAAGCACCATCAACAGGTTGTAGTCGTGATACCGTGCGCTTTCATAAGAAAGAGCGCCAATGCCGGGATAACTGAAAACGGTTTCTATGATATAAGTACCACCCACCACATGCGGAACAGAGATCGCCATGATACTGATGTATGAGGGCA
>JAZQBF010000086.1:0-11126 GCA_045545615.1 Faecousia sp. | reverse complement strand
GATTGGTTGCTGCGTTCACTTCCCATCCGGATAAAAACTTCGCCACAGCCCAGACCCCGCCTTACTCCAGTTTTAAGCCTTTAAGCGTCTATGCTCCGGCGCTGGAAGCGGGAAAGATAAATTACGCTACCGGCATACTGGACGCGCCAGTGGCAGAGGTAGAGGGGAAACCTTGGCCCAGCAACGCCACCCGCGGCTATTCCAATAAGCCGGTCCCCGTATCTGTGGCAGTGCAAAAATCTCTGAACACCGTAGCGGTGCGGTGCATGGATCTGCTGGGTCTTGAAAATTCCTTTGCATTTCTGGACAATTTTCAAATGGATCTGACCGGCGAAAAGAACCGGGCGGAAAGCCTTGGGGCAGAGGAAGTGCGGGGCAATATCGCCCTTGGCTATTTGGATTATGGCGTGACTCCGGTGCAAATGGCTGGCTTTTACCAAATCTTCGGCAACGGCGGCCGTTATGCCGCGCCAAAGACGGTAATGTCCCTAAAAGGCGCATTTTCTACGATCTACGCCTACAGTTACGACCCCCGGCAGGTGCTGAAGGAAGAAAATGCTGCTATTATGAACCGACTATTGCAAAATGTAGTTGCCCCCGGGGGCACAGCCAAAGCGGCCTTTGACCCGGATACACCTACCGCCGGCAAAACCGGCACCGGTGAATTGGGTAACTGGTTCGTGGGTGTTACCCCCGGCTACAGTTGTGCCGTTTGGCACGGCAATCAGTTGGAGAATAACACCGCGCCGGCGATCTACGCCGCTGCCCGGGATGCTTTCCCGGAATCGGAAAAAACCGATTTCCCAACTGCCCAAGGAATAACGGAAAAGGTATTTTGCGCCCAAAGCGGCAATTTGGCTACAAAAAATTGTCCCTATACCGGAGTAGGCGTTTTCTCCGACGGGGAGGAACTGCCACTGTGTGATACGCACAAGGAACAATGATAAATGCCCATTTATTGACATTTACCCCAATGGGGTATATGATATAAGCATCCAAGAAGAGGAGGTAGAATTCTTGAAAAAACTCACAAAATTCCTGTATTTGATGGCTGTTTTAGTCCTTCTGGTGGCTGCCATCACCATCACTGCTGCGGCAGATGAGACCGACGGGATCGATGTGACAAATTTTGTCTACACGCAGCATTCCGACGGACTGTACATTACTGGCTATGAAGGCGATTTGCCGGAGATTCTTACGTTCCCAAGCGAGATCAATGGTAAGGAAGTTGTTGGCATCGCTGAATTCAATGTTGATGGAGCAGGTGTCAAGGAAATAAATATCCCTGATTCTATTACAGCAATAACCTACGGTGCGTTGGCGTACGATTGGGATAATCTGGAGATTGTAAATATTGGCGCAGGTATGCTGCAACTGAAATCCTACCACTTTAGTTTTTGCAAAAACCTGAAGGCTGTGAACATTTCTGAAAGTAACACCTATTTGTGTTCTATCGATGGTGTTGTCTACGATAAGCAGAAGACCGCTTTGGTTTTCCTGCCTGAGGGTAAGACCTCCGTTACCACAATCCCCAACACGGTCAGCGATCTTTCTGCACTTGCTTTCAACATCAGTGAGAATATCGCCCTGGAAGCAAACAACCCCAATTTTGTTATGGAGAATAATGTGGTCTACAACTATGCAAAGACTCGGATCATCCACTGCAACCCCGTGTATTCCGGCGAATATGTGGCACCCGATACTGTTACATCTGTTGCATCCACTGCTTTTGCAGGTTGTAAAGATCTGACCGCTATGACTATGCCCGAGGGGGTTACTGAGATCGCCTATATGCAGTTTGCCAACTGCACCGGTCTACAAAGTCTGACGATCCCCAGCACCGTTGAGGCGATTGATGTGCTTGCATTCTCCGGCTGCGGCAGTATTCCCACGGTCAATGTTGCCAGCATCGAATCCTGGTGCAATATGCGCCACGACAGCATTATCAAAGGCTATGACCTGTATGTAGACGGTGTGAAGCAGACAACTTTGAACATTCCTGCGACAATTTCTGTCATCGACAGTAAGACCTTTGCTTACTGCTATGCCACCGGTGTGGTGTTCCCCAGCAACCCCCTTACCATTTATTACAGAGCGTTTGCCAACAGCGGCTTGACCTCTGTTACCGTTCCTTCCAATGTTGTTTATCTGAGCGACAGAGTATTTGCTGATTGTGCAAATCTGGAAACGGTGAATATGCAGTCTAACTGCGATCCGGAGTTTCTGTTTGAAGGCTGCCCGGTAAAGAATCTGACCTTTAGCGATACCAGAGGAAGCATCGGCGATTATCTGTTTGCAAACTCTGACATTCAGAGCAGTTACACCATTCCTGCCAACGTTACCGTTATCGGCTACAGCAGTTTCTATAACTGTGATGACCTGATCAGTGTAAACGTGCCCGGAACGGTGTCTATGATCGCGCCTCGAGCATTCGCCCACTGCAACAGTCTCCAGAGCATCAATGTCACCGACAGCGCCTACTCTTATTATTCCACCGGCGACAATGGTGAACTGCTGGGCTGCGGCGGTTATGAACTGATTCAGGTTCCCGGCGGTCTCAGTGGCAAGTACACCGTACCGGAATCCGTTTATGAGATCGCTTACTTTGCTTTTGAAGGCTGTAGCAAGTTGACCTCCGTTACCATTCCCGACCATGTGTATGCCATCGGCGGCCAAGCCTTCAGCGGCACCAAACTAAAACACATCAATTTCCCCGAAAGTATGACGGTTTTGTCAGACCTTATGTTTGGTTGGGGCAGCCCTCTGGAGTCTTTGTACCTGCCGGCAGGTCTGGAAGAAATTAAAGAATATGTCTTTATGGATACACCCAAACTGAAGGATGTGTACTTCGGCGGCACCAAGGAACAGTGGGAAGCGGTTATCATCAGCGACTGGGGTAACTACTGTCTGGAAAATGCTACCATTCACTACAACGCACAGCCGCTGAGTCAGGCAGGCTGGGTAAAAGACGGCGATAAGTACTACTATGTCAATGACGACGGAAATTATGCCAAAGGCTGGAAAGTAGTCAATAACACCTGGTACTACTTTGATAATACCGGCGTTATGCAAACTGGCTGGCTGAAAAGCGGCAACACTTGGTACTACTTAAACAGCAGCGGTGCAATGGCTATCGGTTGGGCAAAGGTGGGTAACACCTGGTACTACTTCGCATCTTCCGGCGCAATGGCAACCGGCTGGCTGCAATTGGGCAATGCTTGGTATTACTTAAACAGCAGCGGCGCAATGGTTACCGATTATGCAATTGCAGACGGAAAACTTTGCAAGTTTAACGCCTCTGGCGTATGGCAGGGATATGTAACCGGCTGGTGCAAACAAGGCAATAGTTGGTATTATGGTGGAGCCGGCAGCAATGCAACGACCGGTTGGAAATCCATTGGCGGTGTTTATTACTACTTTAATGGTAATGGCGTTATGCAAACTGGCTGGCTGAAAAGCGGCAACACTTGGTACTACTTAAACAGCAGTGGCGCAATGGCTACCGGCTGGGCAAAAGTGGGCAACACCTGGTATTATTTCGCATCTTCCGGCGCAATGAAGACCGGTTGGTTGAAACTGGGCAACACCTGGTATTACTTTGGTTCTTCCGGCGCAATGGCTACCGGCAATGTGCGTATCGGCGCAAAGACCTATCGGTTCAACGCCTCCGGCGCCTGCCTGAATCCTTAATGCAAAGAGTCCCGCCTAAGGGCGATATACCGTACCGATAAAGCGGATCTAAACGGACTCTTCTTTTAAATACTGCAAAAAATCCCCGGAATGCGTCAGCATTTCGGGGATTTATATGTACTATTTGTTTAACTTAAACGAGGCGGGGGAGTAGCCGGTGCTTTTTTTGAAATACTGGCAGAAATAACTGGTGCTGCCAAATCCGACCCGTCCTGCCACTTCGCTGACAGACAGTTCCGTTGTCTGCAGCAGATAAAGGGCTTGCCGAATGCGAATACGCAACAAATACTGGTGCAGAGAAATGCCGGTATGCTGGGTGAACAACTGGCTGATATAATTTGGGTGATAGTTAAACCGGGCAGCCAGATCCTTATTGGTCAAAGGTTCTGCATAATGGTCGTATACATAGTCCAGAATTTTGTTGAAAGAATCGCTGGATTTTCGGTCTATGTGAGAGCAGGTGGCGCGGTATACAACGGTCAGCACGACACGCATCAAATTGGACAACTGAAATGTGTTCATGATCTGTGGCGTTTCTGCCTCCTCTGCCATGGTTTGCAGATAGGGGAGCACTGCTGGTACATTGGTTAGAAAAATGGGGTTTTCAAAAACTGCGGCATTGGTAAATTTGATTTTTTCCAGGCGGTGGGAACTTTGATAACTCTGGGGTGTCACCGATGGAAGGGGTTGCAGAATATTGGCATTTTCCTGGGTGAAGTCGAAATTCACAATGATCAGTTGTAATGTTTCGTTAGCGGCGGGTTGGAAAGAATAGGGTGTGCCGGAAGGCCAGTAGAGAATATGACCCGGGGCGATTTCTAATTCTTTCTTGCCCAGTTCCAATATGCCACTGCCGTTTACCACATAAACAAGCCGGTGGTCATAACTCACGGCAGATGCCTGGCTGGATGCATCATCCAACTGCAAATAGGACGCAAAGCGCACAAAAGGAATGATTTTCTCAAAATCCGTTTTCTGTGTAACCATACCACACCTCCGACAAGAAAATCTTTGTTCTCTTACATTATAACTGTTATTTCCATATTGCGCAATAAGAAAATTAGTGGTATGATATATCTGTATTATGCGACATAGACTGGAGGATAATGCTATGCGTTATATGATCGGATATCAACTGCAGGAAAGCGGAAGGTTGCTGGAAGAGATCGTTAGATATAAAGACCGGGTACACGAGGTGTATTTTGCCTGGGATAAAATGCCCAGCGGTCGGGGCGGTACGACCACGCATTCCAATTTGATGCCTTACGAAGCCACCCAGGCACAGTTTGCGCAATTGCGGTATTTGGCAGACCAGGGGATCCACACGAATCTGCTGCTCAATGCCAACTGCTATGGCGCAGATGCCTTGTCTCGGCGCTTTTTTATGCAGACCGGTGATCTGATCGATGATTTTACCGAGAAACTGAACTTAACATCCATTACCACTACATCTCCGGTGATCGCCCATTTCGTAAAGGAGAACTTTCCTGACCTGGAAGTCCGGGCATCTGTAAATATGGAGATCGGCACCATCGAGGGTATGGAGTACTTATCTTCTGATTTCGACGGTTTTTACTACAAGCGGGAACTGAACCGGAATATCCCGCAACTTAAGAAGTTGAAGACCTGGGCAGATGCCCACGATAAAAAACTCTATATGCTGGCAAACAGTGGCTGTCTGAACTTCTGCTCTGCTCGCCAGTTCCACGATAACCTGGTGGCACACGAGCAGGAAGTTGCGAAGATGGACAATGGCGCGGTGTTTACCAGTATGTGCAGCGGTTTTGTAAAAGACCCGGAAAACCAAAAGAAGATCCTGCGCCACTTAAACAGTGTCCGCCCCGAGGAAATGGAACTGTTTGAGCCCTTTGTTGTGGCGGCGAAACTGGCTACCCGTGTCAGTCCCCGTCCGGAGCAGATCGTTAGAGCCTATATGGAAGGCCATCACTACGGCAACTTCCTGGAACTGATGGAACCCAGCCACGCAGGGGCGTTCCTGCCGGCAATTGTGGATAATACCCGCTTGCCCGAGGATTATTGCCATCATGTTGCTTATTGCAACAAGGATTGCGAAAACTGTAATTATTGCGCTGATGCCCTCAGCGCTGCGATAATTAACCTGGATGAAGGAGGAATCATGGATGTTAACGAGTGCGATGATTAAGGAGGCTGCTCTGGCAGCCGGCGCGGATCTGTGCGGTATCGGCTCTATGGACCGTTTTGGTCCTGAAGTGCCGGACGATATGAATCCCCGTTTTCTGTTCCCTGAGGCAAAGAGCGTGATTGGCTTTGTCTTCCGTATCCCCAGAGGTGTGCAAAGAGGTATCGAGGAAGGTACCCAGTTCTATCAGTACCCTTCTATGGCATACGGCGGTATCAACGAGATTTTTGCCCCTGCGGTTTTGTATCAGGTAGGTAAACTGCTGGAAAATCACGGCTATGAGGCAATGCTGTACCGGAACACCGGCGCCCGCGGCGCTGTTTCCGATATGGACGGCAGCCCCGGAAATACTCTGTCTCCTGAGGAGCAGATCGAAGTCAACGAGCAGGCAAAGAACAAGGCTGCCCACCACCGCAGTGTGCAGTTCACCCGTCCCACCCGGGAAGGCAATGTAGCGCCCGACCTGCAGTTCCACTTCCGCTTGGCGGCAGTTGCCTGCGGCTTGGGCGAAATGGGTTGGAGCAAGATGTTCCTGACCAAGGAGTTTGGCCCGCTGCAGCGCGTGGCATTTATCTTCACCGATGCAGAACTGGAGCCCGATCCCATGTATGATGGCGAACCTCTGTGCCGCCGTTGTATGAAGTGTGTTCGTGAATGCCCCGGTCAGTGCCTGAGCAAGACCGAGAGCGTTGTTACATACGTTGGTGGCAAGAAATGCGAGTGGGGCAAACTGGACGAGTGGAAGTGCTATGCCTTCTACACCCACGGCGGTCGCCACTACAATCCCTTTGTTCCCAAGGAAGTGTTCGATGCCAACGAAAACGGCGATCTCGACTTGTTAGAGGGCAAGGCAGAAGCAGACGAGCAGCAGATCATGAAGGTCTACGGCTCTCTGGAAAAATACTTCCCCTCCTGGGTTGGTTACAATATGGCAAAATGCGGCGGTTGTATCCGCGCCTGCGTCAGTATGCTGGAGGCAAAGGGCGGCTGCATGGAAGGCCGGTTTAAAGAGCCTCTGCGTACCGGCAAGGCTTGGAAACTGGATGCTTGAGAAAGGGAGGAACGGTTATGATTCTCAATAGTGAACTGATCAAAGCAAGAGCAAAACTCTATGGCGCAGACCTGTGTGGTATCGCACCCATCTCCCGGTTTGACGGCACACCCATCCAGCGGGATCCCAAGAGCATCCTGCCCAAGGCAAAGAGCGTCATCGGCTTCGGTTTCCGTGTGCCCAAGGGTCTTTATGACTGTATGGACAAGGGCACCCAGTACAATAACTATGTTTCCCTGGGCGTTAAGTACATCGACGAAGAGTTCGCCGAGATATTCCTGCTGAAGATGGCAGGACTTATCGAGAACGAAGGCTATGATGCCTGCGTGCAGAGAAATGTCTCCAACCTGAAGATCAAGGGCGATAAGTCTCAGAACCCGGAACTGATCGATACTTACGAACTGCAATTGGCCCGTCCTGTTGCCCCCGGTAAGGCAACGCCCGATGTAATTATGGACTTTGCCCAGGCTGCAGAGGCTTGCGGTATCGGTTGCATCAGCAAAAAGGGTAACGTGATCTGTAAGGAATTTGGTCCTTATGTGCGCTATGTATTCCTGGTCACCGACCTGGAACTGGAGCCCGATCCCGTTTATGCGGAGAATTTGTGTGACAGTTGCGGCGCTTGCGTGGATGCATGCCCTGGTAAGGCTGTTTCTATGGAAAACGGCACCGATACCTGGCAGTGCAGTGTCTACTACCGTGGCGCTCACGAGTCCAACCCCTATATGAACGAAAATGTTCTGAAGGATCACCCTGACAGAGAGGCGATTCTGAAGGGCGAATACCGCTTCGATGCTGAGAGTGCAAGAGCGGTTTATCCGGAACTGAACTTTATGCCCAGCCGCGCCACCGGTTACGCACCTTGCCTTTGCGGCAAAAAATGCGATGTGGTGTGCTATGAGCATATTATGAGCAAGCAGGCGAAGCCTGCCGCTGATCCTGTGGTATTGCGTCAGCAGATCATTGAAGCCGCGATGAAGAACGGCGCAGACTATGTCGGTTTTGGCCCTATCTCCCGGTTCGTTGACCAGCCTGTCAGCAAGATCTTCGACAAGACCAAGACGGTTATCTGCCTCGGCTTCCGTGTGCTCCGTGGCTCTTACCGCGGTGTGGAAGAGGGCACAACTTACTACCAGTACTCTACCACCGGTGTGGAAACCATCGAAGAGACCGTTATGCCTATGGCACTCTTAAAGACCAGCGCAGTTCTGGAAGACGGCGGCTTTACCGCTGTTCCCCAGAAACAGAACCAACTCATTATGTCCTCTACCGGCGATACCAACCCGGAAATGGCTTACGAAGAGATCTTCCGCGGTTTGAACAAGGAGACCCAGATGAACTATCTGGAGTCTGCCGTTCTCTGCGGTATTGGCGAGCGGGGTCTGAATGGCACAGTTCTGACCGATGAGAACGGCCCCTTCCAGCGCTTTGGTTTCATTCTCACCGATGCAGAACTGGAAGAGACTCCCTTGGTCACACCCCATCTGTGCGACGGTTGTAAGGAATGCGTCAACGCCTGCCCCGGCAAGGCGCTGAGTGATGACGGCAAGCGTGACAACTGGCAGTGCGCTGCTTACTACAACGGCGCCAATATGAGCAAGAACCCCTTTATGCCGCCCGAGGCGTATGATGACCTGCCCAACCGGGAAGCCATCATCAAGGGCGAAGCGAAACTGAATGTGGAAGAAGCCAAGGAAGTCCTTGACCGCTCCTTCTACTATCCGCCCATCAAGCACGGCTATGTCTCCTCTATCTGTGGCAGGGCCTGCGACCGGGCTTGCTATGTCCACCTGGAAGAGAAGGGAATGCTGAAAAACGCATTTACCACCAAGTTCCGCAAGCGTGAGGATTGGAAACTCTCCGTAGACATTAAGTAAATAAAAAGCAGGTGTTCTTTTGAACACCTGCTTTTTGTTTACAGCCGGAAAGATGTAGGGGGATAGCCGGTCGTTTTTTTGATATACTGGCAGAAATAACTGACATTACCGAACCCGGATTGGGTGGCGATCTCTTTGATCGTCAAATCTGTAGTTTGCAACAGATACAGCGCATGGCGAACACGGATACCCAGCAAATACTGATGCAGGGAAGAACCGGTGCGCTGCACAAATAACTGGCTGATGTAGTTTGGGTGATAATTAAATTGTTCCGCAAGGGAACCGTTGGTAAGTGGCTCTGTGTAATGGTCGTGGATATAGTTGAGCACTTTTTGAAAAATATCCGCGGAGCGTTTGTTGTTGCCGGCAGAACTGATGTTGTTGCGGCACATGGCAGTCAGCGTCATTCTCAACAATGTGTTTAATTGGAAGTTGCTCCACAATGTGGGGATCGCCGCTTCCTGCAGCATATTTTGTAAATAGGGCAGGATCGCAGGGAGATTGTCAAATACAAGTGGCGCATTGAGCATAGGCGCATCGGTGAAACTGATTTTTTCCAAAAGTTTCTCAGGTTCGAAGTTTTGCGGTGTTACCGGGGGCAGAGCGATCACATCTTCTGCGTGTTTTTGGGTGAAATCAAAATTCACCACGATCATCTGCAACCCTTTTTCGTCCGGTGTCAGGGTGTAAGGAATGCCGGACATCCAGAGCATAGCCGCGCCGGGACCTGCGGTGAAACAAGTTTCTGCCACTTCCACCGTGCAGTGGCCGCTGAGCACATAAAAAATGCGGTGGTCATAAGCAACGGTCGTCTGGGCTGTTTTATCGCCATCCAGCGTCCGGATAATGGCTGCACGCACAAAGGGGGAAATATCTTCAAAACGCATATTCTGGATCATATATCACCGCTCCTTATTCTTAAAAGTTTATTTTACAATATTCTACCTTAATTTTGCTTGTTGCGCAAGTAGGAATATCGTGATAAAATGGTACTCGATGAGGTGCGCGTTGAAATAAACAACGATGCACACAAATCTTCGAAATAAAACAAAGAGCGGAGGACGATCAGATGTTAACCAGCGCAATGATCAAGGAAATTGCTTTGGCTGCAGGTGCAGACCTTTGTGGCATTGGCTCTATGGACCGTTTTGACGATCCTACCATGCCCGAGGAAATGAACCCCAAGTACCTGTTCCCGGAAGCAAAGAGTGTCATCGGTATGGCATTCCGTATCCCCAGAGGTGTCCAGAGAGGCATTGAAGAAGGTACCCAGTTCTATCAGTATCCGTCTATGGCTTACGGCGGCATCAATGATATTTTTGCCCCGGCTGTTTTGTACCAGGTTGGCCGTCTGATCGAGGACAACGGTTACGAGGCTATGTTGTACCGGAATACCGGCGCCCGTGGCCCTATCTCCGATATGGACGCATCCCAGGGCGCATCTCTGTCCCCCGAGGAGCAGATCCAGGTCAATGAGGACTCCAAGGGCAAGCCTGTTCACCACCGTACTGTCCATTTTACTCGCGCTGTCCGGGAAGGTACCGTTCCTCCCGACCTGCTGGTCCACTTCCGTTTGGCAGGCGTTGCCTGCGGTCTGGGCGAGATGGGTTGGAGCAAGATGTTCTTGACCCCCGAGTTCGGTCCTCTGCAGCGTTTGGCATTTATCTTCACCGATGCAGAGTTAGAACCCGATCCCATGTATGACGGCGATCCTCTGTGCCGCCGTTGTATGGCTTGTGTCCGGGAATGCCCCGGTCAGTGTCTGAGCAAGACTGAGAGCGTCGTCGCTTATGTTGGCGGCAAGAAGTGCGAGTGGGGCAAACTGGACGAGTGGAAGTGCTACGCGTTCTACACCCACGGCGGTCGTTACTACAACCCCTTCGTCCCCAAGGACGTGTTTGATAAGAACGAAAACGGCGATCTGGACCTGCTGGAAGGTAAGGCAGAGGCTAACGAGGATTCTATCGTCAAGGTTTACGGCGCGCTGGATCATTATTTCCCCAACTGGGTCGGCTACAATATGGCAAAGTGCGGCGGCTGTATCCGTGCCTGCGTCAGTATGCTGGAGAAGAAGGGCGGCTGTATGGAAGGCCGTTTCGACAAGCCTCTGCGTACCGGCAAGGCCTGGAAGATGGACCGTTAAGGAAAGGGAGGTAATACGCTATGTTTACGAGTGAATTTAGCAAAGCAAAAGCCAAGGAATACGGCGCAGATATTTGTGGTTTCGCACCCATTGAGCGTTTTGCCGGCGTTCCTGCACAGAGAGATCCCAAGGGCATCCTGCCCAACGCAACTTGCGTGCTGGGTTTCGGCTTCCGCGTTCCCAAGGGCCTTTACTACTGCATGG
>JAZQBF010000085.1:0-4613 GCA_045545615.1 Faecousia sp. | reverse complement strand
AATATTCTGCTTTTTAGGGAGAAAAACGAACATTTCAAATAAGAAAAACAAGAAATTTCACATACGTCTAATTCCGAAAAATCCGAACTTTTTCACGTCAAAAATTCGTCTAATTCCTTGTTTTAGAAAGTATTGACAACTTTTTGGTATATGTTATAATTAAGACACAAGTGAGGGACACAAACCCGCACAAAGAAAAATAAGGGTAGCGACCATAACCGCCAACGCCGAAAGGCAAGAAAGGAAATATTATGAACAAGTCTATCCCCGCTCCCGCCCGTGTTGTTGACATCGACAAGAAGTTCGTCAAAGAGTTTGCCGCCGCCGCTTCCGCAAAGGATAAAAAATGGATTTTGCTGACATTGGAAAGAGCCAATTCAGAAAAGGGCAACCGGGGCGGGTTCTCCGCATTCCGTGTAGAGTTTGCCCGGAAGTATTTTCCGGAAATCTTCTCCAAAAAGAACAGTAAAAAGAAGCCCACTCTTATGGAAGAATTAAGAGAAATTTGTGCCTGATGGTGGCGGCAACCCCGCCACCGAAAACTAACTAATAGAAAGGTGGTGAGGGAAATGTCAAAAGAGGATAAAACAAAACTGCTAAATGCCAATATTGAATATTATTTGATAATGAGTGGATATAGCAAAGAACAATTAGCAACCATATTGGGCATTTCCCTTGCCTCCTTCTATAACAAGGTAAAGGACATAAACAAATTTTCCTATCCGGAGATTGTCAAATTGTTTTCCCTTCTGAAACTGGACGATGAAACAAAACTAAAACTGATAGCAGCATAAAAGAGGAAAGAACTTTGAAATGGTTCTTTCCTCTCTTTTTTATTCTGTTTCTGTTGTTAGGGCTTCTGTAAAGAAATCATCCAACACAGTATCGTATTCCCTTTGCTTGCTGTCCATTGTGTGCTGATATACCTTTATCAGCATATCTTCCGTGGCGTGTCCCATCCGTTCTCTTGCGTATCTGTTTGGAATGCCGTTCATAAGCATTACAGAGGCGTAGTAGTGGCGCAGGGCGTGGAAGTTATACAGAAATCCAAGCCTTTTACATTGCCGTTGATACAGGCTCTCTAAGGCCTTTGGGGAGTCTGTAAAAAGGTATTCTTCCGGTTCTCCCTTTTCTCCCAATGCGGCAATCAGAACGGGCGGGAGATGGAGTGTTCTTGTTCCGTCAAAGGTCTTTGTTTGCTTTACGACGTATGCGCCTATTTCATCTCTTACCCTTGCTTTGTTTATAGATACTGTTTTCTTGTCCAAGTCTATATCTTTCCATTGTAGGGCGATGGTTTCACTTTTTCGCAAGCCCAGGCACACCGAGAACAAACAATACCGGTAAAGGCGGGTGTCCTTTACTGCCCGGAGGAAAGATTGTATTTCTGTTGTTGTGGGTATTTCTGTTTCCTTCTTGGCCTTTCTTGGCAGGGTGGCCTTGTCGCCCACATACACATCGTTTTCCTTCAGCAGAGTATTGAAGAAAACGTGAGCAGAAAGAACGGTCTTGGGGCTTCTGCCCTTTGCGTATTCGTTGACCGCTTTTTGGTATAGTTCCTTTGTCAGCACGCCAATTCTAACGTCAATAATGGATTGGAAGGCGTTTCTTCTTATGGATTGATACCCCCGGATTGTAGAAGGCGAAAGAATTTCGCTTTTGGTTTCCAGGAATATATCTGCCAATTCTCCCAGGGTTTTATTCTCCGGCTTTGCCTTATGTTCTCTTTCCAAAATGAAAAGGTTCGCCAGGTGTTCTGCTTCTTTCTTTGTGTCCGCAGTAAAAGATTTTGTTTTGTAGTTGCCGTATTCGTCGGTATAACTGGCTCTACAACGCCATTTCTTACTGGGTAATTGCTTTGCGGTTGCCATTGCGCCACCCCTTTTCTGTTTCTATGGTAATATTCTACCAAGGGCGTGGCAGGAAGTCAATATGGCGTGGCAGAATTTGTGGCAGAAATCTTTATAAAATCTGCCACAACTGCCCAAAACGTTGGAATGGTTTCTAAAATCTTAGAAATGTTGAAAGGCGAAAAGTTATTGATATATAAGGGTTTTCAGCAAAAATAAGAACCTCCCGGAACTTTCCGGGAGGCTTTGTTTTGGAGCAGGGTACGGGAGTCGAACCCGCCTTCACGGCTTGGGAAGCCGTTGTATTACCGATATACGAACCCTGCAAGTAGAGGTATTATACCAAAGCCTTTTGCAGAAAGCAAGTGCTTTTTGGCAAGAGGATACAATGCTTTGACAAAATTGGAAATGTGTGGTATAATTTACAAGATTTGGCGCAAATTTACAACCGATTGGTGTTATTATAGAGCGGAAGTGCGCGGATTCTTCGACTGCGCGGCAATGCCGCTCCGCTCAGAATGACACTTTTTAGTTGATAGTTGTTAGTTGTCAGTTGACAGTTGTGGTGTCCGCGGAGCGGACGGGGAGCGATGGGAGCGCCGCCAGTGGCGGATGAAGCGACCTGAGCGAGTAGCCGCGATCGGCGAGCGAGGAAGCCGCGCTGTCGGCAACGAGAGCGCCGAGTATCGCAATAGGACTGTAATTAAGACACCTCATCCGTCTGCCCCTTGGGCACACACCTTCTCCTCAAGGAGAAGGCTTATTACAATAATTTTCAATTTTCAATTGGAGCGGCAACTTGCCGCTGTTAATTTTCAAACACGCAGAAAGGGGGCGTATCGGGATGAAAAAGTGGACATCATTTTTGCTGTGTATTGCGTTGATGCTGGGCGTTTTCTGCCCGGTGCACGCCAGAGAGGAAATTTCCGCCGCCGGGGCTGGATTTTATAACGATGTTCCCGGCGAGGCGGTGGCTGTCGCCGACGAGAGCCAGTTGCCCCATGTGGAAGAAACCTATCAGTCGGAAGTTGATGAAGAAGAAGCCCAACGGCTGAAAGACCGCAGCCGCACCATTTACCGCCAGGCCCTTGGCGCCTCCGGCAAAGAATCTCTGGCAGGTTTTTGCGGTATGATGACCGGTCTCCAACTTTGGAAAATGGGCATCACCCTGGGCGCAGATACTTACGACGGCAACGACTTTTTTGACATTTACAAGGAAAAGACCGAGACCAACACCGGCTACACTGTTCGCACCATCGATGCCCAGACCATGAATCTGGAGGAGGCGCTGAACCACATCACTGCCTGCGGTACGCGGAATGTGTATAACCTGGTCGCCTGCTTCCAATGGACGAACACCGAGGCCGGCGGCATGTACGGTCACGCGGTGGCCATTCAGGGCGTGGTGGACGGTATGGTCTACTTTGTGGAGGGTTTCTATACCTCCCTTGCCGGCGTGGAAGGTACGCCCATCGTGTGTTCCATCGCCCAGATCGATGAATATTTCAGCGACTGGACCGTTTACGAAGGTCTGATCATTTTCGGTGACAAGGCTTACACCGACTTCTGCGAAGAATACCCCACCGACCTTTTGCTCTCCGCAGACGGCGCTATGATCGTGGATATGCCCGGTGAGGAGGGGATCGTGACCCGTCCGGTGCAAGATGGCGAAGTCCTGCGCGCCAGCGGCATCTACAAAAACCCCGACGGGCAGTATTATTACCGGGTGGCAGAAGGCTACATCCCCGAGGAGCGGTGCGTGGTGCTGGAAGTGATCCCCACCGGTCCGAAAACAGAGGTTTTCCTGCCGGAGATCCAGCCGGAAAAACCCTTTGATATTGGGTGCAAAATTAGTTCTACCACCGGCAATATCTCCTCGGTGAAAGTGAACATTATGGACAGCCAGGGGCAGATGATCCA
Source organism: Faecousia sp. (assembly GCA_045545615.1). Taxonomy (GTDB): domain Bacteria; phylum Bacillota; class Clostridia; order Oscillospirales; family Oscillospiraceae; genus Faecousia. The sequence goes on along the minus strand of JAZQBF010000085.1, from coordinate 843 downwards.
GTCGGCGTCCTTTGCCTCCGCCGGGCGTATGTGCGACATTTCCCGTATGGGCGTCACCGGTTTGAAGGCAGGTACATACACCGTGCAGGTGATGGCAATGGTGGAGAACAATCTGCTGGAAGACGGTCAGTTGCGGATAGAGAAAAAACTGGTACCCGTGCACCAGGAAACCTTCGCCGTTGGGCAGGAAGAGGCTGCTGCCTGCGCCGCCCTGCAGACCGACGGCTGGTCGCTGATCGGCGACAAGCGGTATTATTATAAGGACGGACAGCCCTATGTGGGTTGGCTGTGCGACGGCGGCAACGACTATTATTTCGCCCCCGACGGCTCGGTTACCACCGGCTGGGTGAAGATCAACGGCAAGTGGCGCTGCTTCACCGACACCGGCGTGATGCGCACCGGCTGGGTGGACGCCCCCTGGGGCAGATGCTATCTGCTTTCTAACGGCGTGCCCGTGACCGGGGATTGGGAAGTGGATGGAATGAGTTTTTCCTTCGACGAAAACGGCGCGATGATACTGAAATAAAATAAGACGGCTTAAAAGCCGTCTTTTTTATTTCAGCGGATCTTTTCCGCCGGGCTCGCCCGATAGCCAGCCTCGAAGTACACAAAGTACATCTTCGGCTGGTATCGAACGATCCGACGAAAAATCTCTCGCTGTGCGATGATTGTAGGGACCGGCGTCCCGGACGGGGAGCGATGGGAGCGCCGCCGGTGGCGGAAGAAGCGACCTGAGCGAGTGGCCGCGGTCGATAAAATCGAGTACCAGCGTAAGCACGAAGATTTTATCGGGCGCAAGTCGGATCGTAGCCATGTCGTTCTGTGGGCCAAGGAGTTGAAAGG
>JAZQBF010000084.1:0-3293 GCA_045545615.1 Faecousia sp. | reverse complement strand
CTTAGCAGAATACTGGTCAGCGGTCTGGGAGAAACCAGTCTGATCCAGCAGACCTTCGGAGTACAGTTTATGGAAGAACTCCAGGAATGCCCGGTAGTTATCCGTATCAAGCGTGGAAACTACCTTGCCGTCTTTAATGTTCTTATAGTGATCATGCGCCTGCCAGGTATAGTTACCGGCAATGCCGAAAGCAGCGGCGTACATCATCAGGTCACCTTCCCAGTTGCCGTTGGCAAAGGTTATGGGGATCTCGTTGTTGGGATCGCCGTCGCCGTCCATATCGTGCTCTTTAAAGTACTTCAGCACTTCGTACAGTTCATCAGCAGTGGTGGGGACTTCCATTTGTGCCTTGTCCAGCCATTCCTGATTGATAGCATGGAAGGAAGTCATAGCACCAGCTGCGCCGGTAGGAACAGAACCGCCGGTGACCAAACCGCGGATAGAACCGTCTTCCCAGGTAACCGCATTCCACAGCATGGGCAAGGAATCGTAGTCAGCCTTGACCTTGGGGGCGTAGGTCTCCAACAGACCTTCTTCACTCAGGTCGTAGAATTTTTCCAGGTTGTTGGAAAGCACATTTTCGTTGGTGGCGAAGAAACCCAGGTAAGCATCGGGTTGGTCATCGCTCATCAGCATAGAAGCCAGTTTGTCCTGCACGGTGGCAGGGTCAACAACGATCCATTCAACATGGATGCCGGTTGCCTCTTCTGCCATTTTGACAATGGGCTTTTGACTCCAGTCACCGGAAGTGTCAGTTTCTTTCTTTAGAACAGCGATCTTAATAGTTGTGCCTTTGAAGTGGTCAACTGCCAGTTCTTCTTTGACGCCAGTGGTTTCACCGGAGTTGCCGCCGGTTGTCTGATTGGGGTCAGCGTTGGGGTCTGCAGCGGGTGTACAACCCACGACCAGTGAACCCAGCATAACCAGTGCCAGAATAAATGCTAAGATCTTTTTCATTTTGTTTCCTCCTTGTTTTTTATTGTTTCTGTGATATCACAGTAACATACATAAATTTTGCCGCACTTTCTTTTTTATTGTCATTGCGAACCGGTGCGCACACCGGTGTGGCAATCTTGTTGCTACAAGGAAATCAACCCTTCACAGAGCCGATCATAACGCCTTTCACGAAATGCTTTTGAATAAAGGGATATACGCACAGAATTGGTGCAGTGGCGATAACGATGAAAGAATACTTCATAACCGTTGCTAACTTTTGCATTCTTTGTATCAATTCCGGGTCTGCGTTAGGGTCGGCTGTTGCGGCACTGCTGAGGACCAGGATCTCCCGAAGGATCACCTGCAGCGGTTGCATATCGCCGTCGGTTAAATACATCAAAGCGTTGAAATAGGAATTCCAATGACTCACGGCAATATACAAAACCATAATGGCAATGACCGCCTTGGAAAGTGGGAGTACCACCTGGAAGAAGAATCTTCCGTTGCCACAGCCGTCGATCTGCGCCGCATCATAAAGATCGTTGGGGATATTTGTTACCATAAAGGACCTGACGATGATAATGTTATACACAGTAACACTGCCTAAAATGATCATAATTTCCCGGGTGTTCAGCAGACCTAATTTTTGAATAACAAGGTAAAGAGGAATCGTACCGCCGCTGAAATACATAGTAAACACAAACAGTTTCATAATGAGACTGCCACCGATCAGATCTTTCCTGGAGAAGGCGTAGCCGGCAAGCAGTGTAACAAATGTGCCGAAGATGGTACCCATTACGGTGTAGTAAATGGTGTTGCCGTAAGCGGTCCAGATCTTGGCGTTTTCAAATACATGCGCGTAGCCTTCCAAAGTGAATCCCCGCGGGATGATCAAAAATGTGCCGTTGTTTACATACATTGGGTCAGAGAAACTTGCCATCAGCACAAACCAAAGGGGATAAAGCACAAAAAAGACTAAGATGATGATAAAGGCATTACATACCCAGTCAAAGATCTTATCGTCCCAAGACCTTTTCATCCTGTGATTCTTTTTAAGCATTGCCTTCACCTCCTCACCACAAGCCGGATCCGGATAGTTTTTTCACAACTTTGTTCATTGTGACTACCAGGATAAAGTTGATGACATTGTTAAACAGACCAATGGCTGCGGAGTAACTGTATTGGTGGTTGATAATGCCCATCTTGTAAACATAGGTGCTGATCACTTCGGAAACCTGTAGATTCAGCGCATTCTGCATCAAATAGACCTTTTCGTATCCAACACTCATTACTTTACCGAAAGACATAATGAGCATAATGGAAATAGTAGGCAGGATCGCGGGGATATCGATGTGCCAGATCCGCTGCCATTTGCTGGCGCCGTCGATCATAGCGGCTTCGTGGAGCGTAGGATCAACACCTGCAAGAGCCGCCATATAAATAATAGAACCCCAGCCGATGCTTTGCCATACGCCGCTCCATACATACATATCCCGGAAGTATTGGGCTTCTCCCATAAAGTAGATAGGTTCAATCCCAAACCAACCGATGATCGTGTTCACCAAACCAGACCGTGGATCGAAGAGGACACTTATCATACCTACCAAAACCACAGTAGAGATGAAATGGGGCATATAAGTAATGGTTTGCGAGAATTTCTTAAAGAACTTGCTCCGTATGTTATTTAGGACAAAAGCCAAAATAATTGGAAATACAAAGTTTACTGCCAATGAGTATAAACTCAACGCCAGGGTGTTCCCTAAAATGGTCCAGAACCGGGGAGAATCGAAAAATCGCTCAAACCAATCAAGACCGACCCATTTGCTTCCCGTAAAGCCGTCTGAGATGCGAAATTTTCGAAAAGCGATCTGCAGACCGTACATAGGTGCGTAATGAAACACAGCGATGTAGATTACCGATGGCAATAGGAATAGGTATAGAAGCCAGTTGCGTCGTATAGAATCCAATGCTTTTTGCAAGGGAGTTTTTCGCCGTAAGGTTTGTCCCTTTGGCGCAACATTGACTCTCATGTCGTTCACCCTTTCGTTTTGTAAATCATGCCATTATCATAGTGAGAATGCTACGTTGTGTAAATACACAGTTTTTGAAGATGAAAAACTGCAATTTTGTGAAAACTGCATATTGCCTGGAAAACAGGTGGTTTTTCAAATTTTTTCAAAAGAAATTTAATAGACAATTCAAAATTTGCATATATGAGATGAGAAAAAGATACAAAAAACTGCCTGCCTCTGGAAAGAGGCAGGCAGAAAAATATTTATAATTTCGGTTGGAATACCGGCATTAACTGCAAATTGAAAAAATTCATTTTATGCTTTCTGTCAATGATTGCTTTTTTC
>JAZQBF010000083.1:0-4862 GCA_045545615.1 Faecousia sp. | reverse complement strand
CTGAACGCCGTCGCCGCAGGACATACAAACCACGCAATCGGGATTAGCGGCTACCAGGGGTTTCATTTTGCTCTTAACGCCCAGGCTCATACAGCAGTAGTCTGCAACCGCAGTACCCACTACCTTCTTACCGACTTTTTCCAGTTCTGCAGTCAGTTCCGCGATCTGCGCTTCGCCGCCGGTCTGGCAAGCGGTAGCACAACTGCCACAGCCCAGAATCGCTACGGTCTTGGCATCGCCAACCAAAGCCATAACTTCTTCCAAAGGTTTTTTCTGCGTAATAATCATATACAGTTTTTCCTCCAGTCTCAATATGTTCGCGTTGCAGGCGATTGCCTGCTATATTACAGTATCATTATACTTTTATATCTGAAAAAAATCAACACTCAAATGCTATGAAATGAAAAAAATTGTTATAAATTGCTCGTTTTATGTTATATTCGTGTTAAGTTCTCAGTTTCCTAACAAAATGGTGCAGGACACAAGTGTATCCTGCACCATACCTTTATTTCAAAAGTTTTGCATAGCCGTTGCCGTACTGGACACATTGAGAAACACGGCTAAGTGTGGCAGAAGAAATATCCGCTACTTCCATTACCTGGTTGTAGGTCTTCCCTTCCAGGAGCAATTTCGCAGCATATAACCGCTCTGCCATTTTTTCGATCTCTTTTCTCGTGCAAAGATCGTCGAACAGCGCATAACAATCGCTTATATTGTCAAGGCTCAGCAGTAATTTAAACAACGCCTCGATTTTTTCTGCTTTTTTATCCATACGTTTCTCCTGCCATTAAAAATTTTCCAGGGCGCCTTGGATGAAACTCTTAGTTTTTTCGCTTTGGGGATCGCCAAAGACCTGCTCCGGCGTACCCATTTCCTCGATCACGCCATCTGCCATATAAATGACAACATCGGCAACACTCCGGGCAAACTCCATTTCGTGGGTGACCACGATCATGGTATTGTTGCCGCTTTTTAGACCGCGGATAACCCGCAGGACCTCGCCGGTGAGTTCCGGATCTAATGCGCTGGTAGGCTCGTCAAAGCACAGAACTTCCGGGTTCATTGCCAACGCACGGGCAATGGCAACGCGCTGTTGCTGACCACCGGATAGTTGATAAGGATAACTATCCAGTTTCTCGGAGAGTCCAACTCTGTCCAGCAAACTCTTGGCATTTTCCGAGATCTCTTCCGGTGTTCCCTTTTTCAGCATCGTAGGTGCCAGGGTAACATTTTGGAGCACCGTATACTGGGGAAACAGATTAAAATTTTGAAAGACCAGACCAAAATGCAGCCGATTTTGCCGAATGGTCTCATCATCGGCTTTCGCGCTATCGTTGCCGTCAAAAAGGACTTTATCTCCAACAATGATCTGTCCCTCGTCGGGGGTCTCCAGGAAATTCAGACAGCGCAAAAGGGTCGTCTTACCGCTGCCGGAGGAGCCGATAATGGCAAGGACCTGGCCTCGCTCCAATGAGAAGTCGATGCCTTTGAGAACTTCTACTTTGCCGAAGTTCTTTTTGATATTCTTTACTTCCAGTAATGCCATATCTTAACTCCTAAAATAACTGAGTTTCTTCTCGATTTTTCCCAATACAATGGTCAAAAAGCCCACAAAAACCAAATAGAACACGCCGGTATAAAACAGCGGCCACACAAGCGCCTTGGTTGCGGCCAATTCCTTTGCCTGCTTAATGATCTCGCTGACAATGATACAGTTGGCAAGGGCAGTATCCTTAATAAGGGTAATGATCTCGTTAGACATCGGGGGTACGATCCGCTGAATGACCTGCTTTAAGACGATCTTACGGAAAATTTGCGGTTTGGTCATACCAAGAACATAACCTGCCTCGTACTGACCCTTGGAAATGCTTTCAATGCCGCCGCGGTAGATCTCAGAAAAATAGCAGGCATAGTTCAAACTAAAGGCGATCAGCACCGCTGTAATACGTCCCGCATCCCGGATGCCATATTCCAAATACATAAGCCGATCCAATTTGCCGAAGATCTGCACATCAAACAAAAGGCCGGGGACATAGTAAATAATAAAGATCTGGAGCATCAGCGGCACGCCTCTGACGATCCAAACGACCACTTTGGATATCCCTTTTACCACCTTAAATCGGCTCATAGAGCAGAAGGCTATAGGCAAACCAAGCGGTGCGCCGCAAAGCAGCGTCACCGCAAAGATTAGCAGAGATATCCAAAAGCCGTCTAATAGAAACTTTGTAACTTCTAAAAACGACATTACGATCTCCTATGTAATATTAGTTCATCTGGTTGGAGAAATCAGTAATGGCGGAGTTGGAAACGCCGTACTTTTCTGCCAGGGTGGCGATAGTGCCGTCCTTAGCCAGTGCTACCAACTGTGCGTTGACATTTGCAGTCAGTTCGCTGCCCTTCTTAAAGCCGATTGCGTAGTACTCCAGATCGCTTTCCAGACCTTCTACGATCTCCAAGTCTGCATAGTCGCCCTTGCCTACATAACTCTTAGCCAACTGAACGTCCACCACAGCGTAGTCAACATTCTCGGACAGAACCTCGGTCAGGCAATCGGTCTGCTTCAGGCACTTGGTCAGAACGATGTTCTCATCAATACCGGTAACATAGGACTCACCGGCAGAACCGCCTTCAACGGCTGCGAACTTGCCTTTCATATCCTCTTCGGTCTTAACGGAAGAACCCTTCTTCACGATCACAACCTGCTGGTTCTCCATATAGTTGTAGGAGAAGTCGACCTTATCTGCGCGGGCAACGCCGTCATCGTCAGCGGTGTTGCAGGTAAAGCCATTCCAGATGCAATCGATGGTGCCGGAGTTCAGGTCGGTGTACTTCTGAGTCCACTCGATTTCCTGGAACATCACTTCATAACCCATATTGCCGAATACTGCTTCTGCCAGTTCGGTGTCGAAACCGACCAGGTTGTTATTGTCATCAAAGTAGTTCATAGGCTCGTAAATGGTGTAACCAACAACGATAGTGCCGTCAGCGGGTTTGGATGCATCAGCGGTGGTATCCGCTGCGCCATCTGTGGTGTTTGCGGCGGTTGTGCCTGCGGTGTCCTTGACCACATCGTCATCGGCGGGTTTTTCGGAGCAGCCTGCGAAGCAAGCGACCAGCATCAATGCTGCCATAAGGAGAGCGAGTAACTTTTTCATAATGTATTCTTCCTTTCTGAGTTGCCGGATTTACCGGTATATTTTTTACTACCGGTAGAGCCGGTGGTGTTTGGATGGTTGTATTATACTTTACTAAACTAAAGTTGTAAAGAGGTAAATTGCTATTTTTTGTAAGTTTGTTGTTTTTGCACAACAACAGGCTGTAGTTGCGTCCACCTATAGTGCTATTTCCATAGTGTTTTGGCTTAAAAATAGCATTTACGGGTATGCTAACCGTAAAAAGCAAGGAGAAATGGGTATGTGCACTGCAATTTCTTATCAAACCAAAGATCATTATTTCGGCAGAAATCTTGACCTGGAATATCACTATCAAGAATCTGTCACCATCACGCCCCGCCACTTTCCCTTTCATTTTCGGAAAGTAAAAACAATTGATAAACACTTTGCGATCATTGGTATGGCGACGGTTGCGGAGGGCTATCCATTATATTATGATGCAACAAACGAATATGGACTGAGTATGGCTGGACTGAATTTCCCGGACAATGCTGTATATTATCCACCTGTGGCAGATAAAGATAATATTACGCCATTTGAACTGATCCCCTGGATTTTAGCCCAGTGCAAAACTGTTTCTGAGGCAAAAGACATACTCAGTAGACTAAACCTTGTAAACATTTCTTTTAATAAGGAACTGGGCCTTTCGCCGCTGCATTTTATGCTTGCTGACAAGCATACATCCATGGTACTGGAACCGATGGCAGATGGTTTAAAAATCTATGACAACCCAATCGGCGTACTGACCAACAACCCGCCTTTTGATTTTCATTTACTAAATCTGCGGCAATACCGGAATCTGACCCGGGAAGAAGCGGACAGCCGCTTTAGTGATGCATACCCACTTGCCCCATTTAGCCGGGGTATGGGGTCAATCGGTCTGCCGGGCGATCTCTCCTCTGCCTCCCGCTTTGTGCGCGCTGCATTCACCAAATTAAATTCCGTTTCCGGGGATACGGAATGGGAGAGTATCAGCCAGTTTTTTCACATTTTAGGCGCTGTTGCGCAACAGCGGGGCTGTGTCAAAGTCAACGATGCATTTGAAAAGACTGTGTATGCTTCCTGCTGCAACACAGATAAAGGAATTTATTACTACACCACTTACGAAAACAGTCAGATCACCGCTGTGGATATGCGCAGAGAAGACCTCAGCGGAACAGCCCTTGTTTCTTATCCGCTTGTAAATAAGCAGCAGATTCGTTGGGAGAATTGATTCTTGTATTTTACGGAATGATACAGTATAATTGGGATAACAAAATATGAGGTGGTTTTATGGAACTGAAAACCAATTACAAATTTTATAGGTTCGATAATGAAGCGGTAACGCCTGATGTGTTTTCTCCGGATTTTGATGACACCGGTTGGCGAACGGTTCGCGTCCCCCACGATTGGGGCATTGAAGGAGATTTCTGCCGGGAAAACGACATTTCCGAATCGCTCATCATAGAAGACGGTATGAAAAAAGCCAGGATCCAAACCGGCCGCACCGGCGCGCTTCCCTTTTTAGGCAGCGGTGTTTATCGCAAATGGGTCAACATTGAAAAAGCGGACAAAGTCTTTTTGGAACTGGACGGTGTAATGTGGCACAGCACCGTCTACATAAACGGCAAAAAAGCCGGCAGCAACCATTTTGGTTATAAATCCTATTGTGTTGACATTACAGATTTTGTGGATTTCGGCACAGAAAAC
>JAZQBF010000082.1:0-2585 GCA_045545615.1 Faecousia sp. | reverse complement strand
GTTGCCGTGGCCCGGGCATTGAAAGGAAACGGCTGATGGATACACCCATCTGTGATTTCGTCCGGCAGTACGCCCAAAGCGGCACGCTGCGGCTGCATATGCCCGGTCACAAGGGCTTTGGCGATATCGAAAACCGGGATATTACCGAGATTTCCGGGGCGGACAGTCTGTACGAAGCCGCCGGCATCATCGCCCAGAGCGAGGCAAACGCCTCCCTGATCTTCGGCTGCCCTACTTTTTACAGCACCGAAGGCGCATCCCAGTGCATCCGCGCCATGCTCCACCTTGCCGCCCTCCATGTGGGCAAGAACGGTCAGGATCTCCGTATCTTAGCCGGGAGAAACGCCCACAAGGCCTTTCTTTCTGCCGCTGCGCTGCTAGATTTTTCCGTGGACTGGCTCTATCCCAAGGATGCAAACTACCTCTCCTGTCCCATCACGGCGGCGCAGATGGAAGCCGCCATCTTGGAAAGCAAGCCCCATGCGGTATACCTGACCAGCCCTGACTACTTGGGCAATATTTTGGATATCGCCGCACTTTCTGATGTCTGCCACCGCCACGGCTGCCTGCTGTTGGTGGATAACGCCCACGGCGCCTACTTAAAATTCCTGGGCTTGCACCCCATGGACTTAGGCGCAGACCTTTGCTGCGACTCCGCTCATAAGACACTGCCGGTGCTCACCGGCGGCGCTTACCTCCATGTTGGCTTGCCCGCACTATTGGGTGCGGTGAAACCGACAATGGCGCTGTTCGGCTCTACCAGCCCCTCTTACCTGATTTTGCAGTCGTTGGACAAGGCAAACGCCTACCTTGCCAGCACCTATCCCGGGCTGCTGGCGAACTTCCTGCCCCTTGTGGAGAAGATCAAGCAGACAGTCCCCCACCTTGGAAACGAGCCGCTGAAACTGACTGTGGACGCCAAGGCTATGGGCTACACCGGCACCGCTCTTGCAGACCTCCTCCGCGCGCAGAATATCGAGCCGGAGTTTGCAGACCCGGATGTTACGGTTTTGATGCTGACCCCGGAACTGGGCGAACAAGGACTTTCCAAATTGGAATCTGCCCTCCGTTCCATCCCCCGGCTTGCCCCCATCACCGCTGCCGCTCCCAACGTCAATACCCCCCAGCGGGTACTGACTATCCGGCAGGCCGCATTCTCCCCCAGCACAACCTTGCCCCTTTCCCAATGCGAAGGCAAGATCCTTGCAGACCTTGGCTTCGGCTGCCCCCCGGCGGTCTCCCCCATCGTCTGCGGCGAGCGGATCGACAGTACCGCCATCGACGTCCTTTCCTATTACGGCATTGAAAGTTGCCGCGTCATTGAATAACAAAAAGGCTGCCATCCGGCAGCCTTTTTTATATAGAGTTATCATAATAGCAACGCCTGAAACTCGTTCCTATCTCTGATGGGATCAAAGCAACGATTATTTTTTAAGCACTGAATAAACTCATCAACATCCGTTACATCGGAATCGGTTTCTTTTTTGTCGCCTTTAACATAATGAAATAATGGCGCAGTAAATGCATATTGCATTTTTTTACTATACTGTACCATCTGCTCTGCGTGGAAGCGTGCTTTCACGAGTTCAGCAAGAACGTCATCATATCGATGCTGGCTGCACAGAGCGATTGCTTTATCAATCGCATTGTACTGTAAGGTGTCGTGATAATATTGATAATTGCCATCAGGGAACAGAACACTTAATATGCTTTCAACTGTATCACATCTTATGATTGTGTTATCCGCAAATCGGATATACGACAAAAAACCAAACAAGAAATGCTCTGCCACCTTTTGCGTATGTTCTATTTTTTCCGCTCCCTCTAAACACCATACCAGCATTTCATCGCGTTTTAGTTCGTCTTCTTGTTTGAGTGCATATTCTTTTGCTTCATGATTACGATGAAGCATATGAAGCGCGAAAACGATACCCTCAAGTGCCCGGTTATATAGTTTTTGATTCGTAGCGCTTTCAAGAACAATTTTGTAACGCTTCACAGAACTTTCAAGAAGGCGCTTATGTTCAGCATCATCTAAAGCCAGTACTCCTACACAATACTCTGCCGAAGCAAGCCACTCCACATATTCCATATTATTTGGATACTCTGCAACGGCACGAAGGGCAATTTGGTAATTCTTCTCTTTATCGTCATGTCTCCAATACTCGAAAAAAGCCTCATCATATTCCGCTTTCCTCAAATCTTTTTCGTAATCTTCCATTCCGAGCAGATAATCGGTCGTTACATGAAACATATTTGCAAGGGGCGGCAACAAAGAAATATCGGGCATTGCAACATCCGTTTCCCAACGGCTGACTGCTTGTGGCGAAATTGAAAGAAGTTGGGCAAGATTTTCCTGTGTCATATTCGCTTCTCGTCGAAGTGATTTTATTATTTCACCAAATGACATATCGTGTTCTCCTAACTTAATTACTTGACCGGTCTGTAATTATATTATTGCAGTTTCCTGATCGTTTGTCCACCTCTTAATAATTGAGAGAGACTCAATTTAAAATTGATATAGCCTACACTTATTCCTTACCTCTCCATCGCTTCAGACAGTCAAAGGCCCCCTTGTGTAAAGG
>JAZQBF010000081.1:0-2138 GCA_045545615.1 Faecousia sp. | reverse complement strand
GTCACCGCAGGTGACTGCGGAAGAGACTACCCCACCGGCTGAAATCGAAGATTTCAGCCACCTCCCCTGACAAGGGGAGGCGTATGGTGCGTAGGTGTATCAACACCTCGACAAACCGGAATTTGACACCTATATAAAAATCTGTTACCATAGAGACAATCTGTTTTACCTATGGAGAACACTATGGAAAACTATTTTCAAATGCATTTTGATCAGCAGAAACTCATCGGTATGTCCACGCTGGGACTTGCCCACATTGGTGACGGCGTGTTTGACTTGCTGTGCCGGGCATACCTATGCAGCCACGGCGACCATACGGTACTGAAACTGCACAGGGATACCGTCAATATGGTCAAGGCAACCGCCCAAGCCAAATATGCTGACAAATTAAAGCCTTTGCTGACGGAAGAGGAGTTCGGATACTATCGCCGGGGCAAAAACGCCCACACCCACGCCGCGCCCAAATCCGCCTCTCCCCAGGAGTATGCCAAAGCCACCGGATTGGAAGCGCTGTTTGGCGCGCTGTACCTGCTGGGCAGAACCGACCGGATCAACGAACTGTTCCATATTATAATGAATGAGGATGCATAATGGCCTTTGATGCTTTCTTTTTAAAAGCGGTTCTGGACGAGATCCGGCAAACCGCCACCGGCTCTCGAGTGGAAAAGATCCACCAGCCCAGCCGGGACACGTTAATATTGCACCTGCGGTGTGAAGGCAGTCGGCAAAAACTGCTCATTGCCGCCAACCCCGCCGCCCCCCGCCTGCACTTGACCGCCGCCAATCCGGAAAACCCGGATCAGCCCCCTATGTTCTGTATGCTTTTGCGGAAGCACTTGTCCGGCGGTCGGTTGGTATCGGTAGAGCAGCCCCCTATGGAGCGTATGGCGGTCTTTACCTTTGCCTGCACCGATGAGATGGGCTACCCTGTCGAACGGAAACTCGTTGCGGAACTGATGGGCAGAACCTGCAACATCTATCTTGTGGACGAAGATGGGCGCATCACCGATTGCCTGCGGCGTATCGGCTTGGACGATACCATCAAACGGCCTGCCCTGCCCGGTCTTCTGTATCAGATGCCGGAAAAGGTATCAAAGCAAGATCCCGCTGCCTTAACGCAAGAAGATTATGGAAACCTTTTATCCCAGCCAGGCGCGGATATTTTGGCAGACCGGCTGATGGATACCCTGGGTGGACTTTCGCCCCTGGTGTGCCGGGAAGCGGCATTGTTTGCCGCCGGAGACACCGATGCCCGGTTGGAGAATATGGATACCGCCACAGCGGGCGAAAAACTTTTTTTGTTCTTCCGGGAACATTTGACCCACCCTGCCCCCTATTTCTATGCCCAGGCAGACGGCACGCCCAAACAATTTGCCTTCTGCCCCATTCGCCAGTACGACAACTGCCAAAAAGCAGATTCCTTCACCGCGCTGTTGGACGACTACTATATTGTACGGGACAAAAAGGATGCTATGCGGCAAAAAAGCCAGGCAGTACGAAAAACTGTCAGCAATCTTGTCCAGCGTCTGACCAAAAAGATCGCCATTCAGGAAAAAGAACTCCTTGCCACCTATGACCGGGAACGGCTTCGCCAGTTGGGCGACATCGTCACCGCCAACATCCACCGGATCACCAAGGGGCAAAAGATTCTGGAAGCGGAAGATTTTTACGATGAGCGTATGACGGTCATTCAAATTCCCCTGTCTGAGATCCTCTCTCCTCAGCAAAATGCGGCAAAGTTTTATAAAGACTATACCCGTATGAAAAATGCGGAAAAGGAACTGACCAAACAGATCGAAATTGCCGGGCAGGAGCGTTCCTATCTGCAAAGTGTGCTGGAAGAACTGGAAAGAGCGGAAACAGAAGCGGAATTGGAAGATATCCGCAAGGAACTTGCCGAGGGCGGCTATGTCCGCCTGGACAACGCCAAAAAGCGTATGAAGCAAACAAAATCTTCCCCTATGCGTTTTGAATCCACCGACGGCTACCCCATTTATGTGGGCAGAAACAACCGGCAAAACGAAGAACTGACCTTTAAGGCTGCCCGGAAAGACGACATCTGGCTCCACGCCTCCAAAGTCCACGGCAGCCATGTGATCATTTCCTGCGGCGGAACAACGCCTCCGGATGATACCATT
>JAZQBF010000080.1:0-2778 GCA_045545615.1 Faecousia sp. | reverse complement strand
ATCTCTTGCCAGTGTCGCCGGGTCACAGGATACATAGACGATCCGCCGAGGGGCGATCCGCGCCATTGCCTCGATGGCATCGGCGTTCAACCCTTTCCGGGGCGGGTCTACCACTACCACATCCGGGCGGATGCCCTTTTCTTCCAGTTCCAAAGCCGCCTTGCCTGCATCGCCGCAGAAAAATTCTACGTTTTCGATATTGTTCCGGGCGGCATTTTCTTTTGCATCTTCCACCGCCTGGGGGATCACTTCCACGCCGATCACCTTACCGGCGGCTTTCGCCATTGCCAGTGTAATCGTTCCCACACCGCAGTAAAGATCCAGCACCAGATCCTCTTTGGTGATCTGCGCCTGGGCGATCGCCGCCTCATAGAGCCGCTGGGCCTGGTGGTGATTCACCTGGTAAAAAGACCGGGGAGACAGACGGAAAGCCAGTCCGCAAAGGGTATCTTCAATATAACCCGGACCGTAAAGAGTGATAAATTTACCTCCCAAAACGGCATTGCCTTGCCTGGTGTTCACAGACAACACCAAAGTGGTAAATCCGGGTACTGCCTGCAACCGCTTGATCAGATCTTCCGCATGGGGCAGTTTTCTGCCATTGACCACCAAACACACTAGCACTTGCCCGGACACTGCGCCCCGGCGGACATAGATGTGCCGCAGAAGCCCTTTTCCGGTCTGTTCATCGTAAGCGGAAATGCGATAGTGGTTTACATAATCTATGACGATTTTCTTGACCTTGTCTGTTTCTTCCGGCAAGATCAAACACCGGTTATTTTCCACTACCTGGTGGGTGCCTGCCTTGAAAAAGCCCGCAAAGGCTCTCCCCTTTTGGCTGGACACCGGGTATTGGGCTTTGTTCCGGTAGCCGTAGCAGGTCGGGGCAGACAAAATCGGCACATCTTCCAGTGATTCCCCGCCGATACGGTTGAGGCACTGTTTTACCCGGTCTGCTTTTAAGCGGGATTCTTCTGCATAATCTATATGCCAGAAATCACAGCCGCCGCAGAGTTTGGCAACTCCACATTCCCGGTTGACCCGGTGGGGGGATTTTTCTAAGATCTCCACGATCTTGCCGGATGCCCAGGTCTTACCCACTTTTTCAATGCGGATTCGGAGTTTTTCACCAAAAATTGCGTTGGGGATAAAAACGGCGCACCCATCCACCCGGGCAACGCCCAGGCCTTCGGCAGTATAGTCGCAGACGGTGGTTTCGTACACCGCATTTTTCTGAAGCATCAGAGAATCTTCTCCATTCCGATCTTTTGGGGTTTTAAACCCATTTTCTCGTAAAATTTCATAGCGCTTTCGTTACAGCACCATACATTTAAGGTCACATTGTAGCATTTGCGTTTTTTGGCATACTTGCAAGCCGCCTCATAAAGAGCCGTACCCACTTTCTTTCCGCGGCTATTCTCATCAATGCACAGATCGTCAATATACAGCGTTTTGTAGTCCGCCATGACGGAATCCAAAGCAAAATCCTTTACCACGCAGAAACAGTAGCCTAACACGGCATTCTTTTCTACCGCTACAAAAATAGGCGCATCTTTACTATCCAGCATCGCCAAGATCTGGGAGGCGCTGTATTTCTGCGCCGTCGCCCGGAACAGATCCGGTCTGCCCTGGTGGTGGACTCTGCCCACCTGCCGGAGCAGATTCAAAATAGCAGGCACATCTCTGGCCTCTGCAAAACGAATTTCCATAAGGCTGTCTCCTTACAAAAAAATCTTTCGATTCTCTTCTTGAGAACGGAAAATGCCATTGATCAGACGCACGGTCTGGGTGGCATCGTAAAGGGTATAACTTAGTGGCGCATTATGCAAAATTGCGTTGGAAAACTCTCTGTACTGGGTTGCGTGTAAGGAGTAATCCAAATTATTGGGATCGCTGGCGCCGCTTGCCAGATCTTGCACGCCCACAGGCAGTTCCAAATTCTCCTTGCCGGGGATGTCCCACCGGGCAATGGATTCTTCGATCATTTCCACGGTGCCGGCTGTGCCGCTGATGGAGTACTGCCGGGGATAACCGGGGAAAGAGGCTGTAGATGTTTCAAACAGCACCGCCATACCGTTTTCCATTTCCACCAGCGCCGCAGAGGTATCTGCCGCCTCAATATCGTGATGCATAGTCTTCGCCATAGCGGTCACCGCCACCGGTTTGCCCAAAAGCCCCAGTGTCACATCGATGCCGTGGAGCGATTGGGTCATCAGCACGCCGCCGTCCCGGGTGCGGCTGCCCCGCCATGGAACGGCATTGTAGTATTCCGGGCTGCGGTAGTACATCATCCGCACATTGGCGGTAAGCAGTTTGCCGAAATCACCCCGGTCGATGGCGTTTTTCACAATGCCGTAAACCTTGGAAAAACGGAACTGGGAAACAGCGGTAAATTTCACATCGCTCTTTTCCACCGCTTTTTCCACCGCATCACACTCCTCATCGGTCATACACACCGGCTTTTCGCAGACGGTGTGCTTCCGGTGGGCAAGGCAGTCCATAATATCCTCGTAATGGTTGCCGTTGGGGGTTGCGATATGGATGCAATCGTTGGCATCAAACAGCGCCTCTCTGCTCTCGAAAGGGGTGATGCCGTATTCTTCGGCAAATTTTTTACATTTTTCCGGGTTTGGGCCGTAAATGCCGGTAACTTCCCGCTCGGGACACATCGCCAGCGAGGTCATATGCATCCGGGCGGCAGCGCCGTATCCTAAAATACCGGTTTTGATTTTCTCCATTGTTTACTCCTTAATAAGCGCCGCGAAAACCGGCAGACTC
>JAZQBF010000079.1:0-11122 GCA_045545615.1 Faecousia sp. | reverse complement strand
GTTCCCCATCGCTGGACCTGTCATCGTCTATGGTGTAAGTGCAAGTGTGGTGTACGGTTGGATTTATTGGATAACCACATTATTCTAACAAAAAAGGGTTGACCGATGGGTCAAGCCTTTTTCACAGGTTAATAATATTCAACGTTGGTGCATTTCTTAGTAAGAAACCCTATAAAATCTTCTTCGTTTAACTGTTCCTTTATTTGCAAAACTGGGAGTATGTATGCACTAACACTACTTTTATACAGAAGAACATAGCGGTCTTTGACTACGCATATCCGTTCGAAAATGGAATAACTTTGTTCTGTGCGTTGCAATGCAGTGATCTCTACCATCTTGTCCTCATAAAATTCCAGAGTGGATACAGGATCAAATGGTAATTTGCCTATTTTCTTTAACCGCTTTATTTGGACTTTTATATTCCGGGTTAATCTCTTTTTGAAGAATACCATATAAAGCAAGGTGATCAGCAGTAATAGTGTTGCATAGGCTATAGAAAAGGTTGTCCACCCCAGTATAAGAACAACAAGTGCTGCCATAAATACCATTGTAAGGATAATGAAAATGCGTGTTTTTCTGATCAACCTTTTTCCGTGCGTAGATTCAAATGAATGAAAATTATTAAAGTCTAAATAATCGTCTTCGCTAAGATTGATATTGAGATTGAACAACATATGCGACACCTCCTATAAATACTATACCATACTGTTGGATTGTTGTAAATTCCTATTATTCGCATAATATCGAAAGAAACTGAGCCAATTCGACAAAAAACACAGCGTCCTAAGTTGACACAAGCAGAGTGCGGTTGTAATATCGAAAGTTTTGTGCTACAATGCAAGTACTATTTGAGAAGGATAGTGTGCTATGAAAACCTATACCATCGTTGCCGGTGTCAACGGCTGCGGAAAAAGCAGTTTGACCGGCGTTTTGCGAACGGAGATCGACAATCTGGGAAAGATCATCGATGTGGATAAAATCACGGCGGCTTGCGGTGGCAATGCTTTGGAGGGCGGCAAGAAAGCCGTTGCCCTGATCGATGAATGTCTGGATAAAGAAATCTGTTTTACCCAGGAAACAACACTCTCCGGTAGAAAGACCCTGGATACGATCAAGCGGGCAATTGCAAAGGATTATTATATCCGGCTGTACTATGTTGGTCTTGATACTATGGAGGAAAGTTTGCTCCGCATTGAAAACCGCGTAAAAAAAGGTGGTCACAATATCGACACAGATACTGTGGCGAATTGCTTTTCTAAACGGTTTGAGGATCTGCTGGCGATATTGCCCCATTGCAACGAGGCGACATTTTACGATAACGATAACGGTTTCGTTACGGTTGCAAAGTATAAAAACGGAGAATTACAGACCATTGGACAGAATACGCCCAAGTGGCTTTCAGAATTGATTGATAAAATGAAATGAAAAAATCGTGTACATATCAGGTGTACGGATTGATCTATTGGATATGTACGATGTTATAATGTAGGGGAGGCGCCCCCCGGTTATGCGGGAAACCTGTCCCCTACGTAAAAAAGGCTTGACCAAATGGTCAAGCCTTTTTTTGCGGGTTTTATTTGTTTTTGTTTTTTAAGCGGGCTTTTGCGTCTTCAACGGTTTCCCCGTCTTTTGTCAGGTAGGCATCTACAAATTTATCTTCGATTTTAGTGAAGCCATCAACAACGCCATGTTCGACCTTTTTATAGCCGTCGACCACGCCTTTTTCAATTTTCTTATAGCCGCCTGCTACAGCATTGGCGATTTTTTCATTAGCGGCTACGATTTTGGATTTTGCCATATTTACGTTTTTTCCTCCAATCAGATTGATTCCCAGAAATAATACGGTGATCCACACCGCTGTTCCGGTAAAAACATTCAGCAGCAAAATGTTTGGCTGTTCCATTCCCGGGAAAGAAACGAGCATAGATCTTTGCATGGTATAAACGGAAACGCAGGCATCTGCCAGGGAAATATTACGCAGTGTTTTTACAACCGGTGAGCCGGAATGTTTAGCCTTTACCATACCGATGATGGAAATGGTGATTTTGGTAAAGGTGTAGGTGGCAATGGTGATCATAATGATCTGGTGATAACTGCTGCCTCTTTCTTTCAAGGCGCACAGGATATTCACGCCTACGATGCAAACAGACAGCGCCACCAGCAAAATACCGGTGATTTTTCTTGCAAAAAGTTCGGCTTTTAGGTCTCCCTTTGCTTTTCGTCTGATCTGCAGCACGCAGTACCGGGTCACGGTCAAAACGGCATAGTAAGCGCCAACTGTGATGAACCACCAGGAATGGGAAAGAAAACCAACGGTACAATTGCCAAGGGCATAAACAAAGTTAAGTCCAAGGCTTGTGTAAGGGTTTCTTGCAAAATTTAGAATTTTCATCGAATGCCTTTGACCATAGGGATCAGCATCAGCAGCAAAACGATGCCCAGCAGACCCACCAGCGTGCCCCAAACGATCTGCTGCCAAACAAGGCACATACACATACCCAGACCCAGGATCAAAGTGGAGATCACGCCATAAATAATGCGAAATACGTTTTTACCGTTCATTTTCGGCATCTGCTTGTTTTCCATTTTACACCAGACAAGGGCGGTGATAATGCCCAAAACAATACCTACCGCGCCAAAAATGACGCCTTCTGTAAAGGCTTCCCACGCAGGCAGAAGCGCCATACACATCCCAAGGGCAAATAATACACCGCTGACTGTGCCCAGGATCAATGCAATAAAACTGCTTTTTTTCATTTTTTTAACTCCTTTCAATAAACCGACACTTGTATCTTTAATGCAAACATAGTATAATGTTTTCATCAGAACGAAACAACCCACAAATTCTTATGAAGTGTTGGGATAATGGAGAAAACCGATGAATGTAAAAAACAACAAGCGGCGGAAAGATTCCCAGGAAAAAATCGAAAAAGCATTTGTTGCCATGCTGCAAGACCGGGATATTAAGGACATTACAGTATCAGATATTATTAAGACGACGGGACTAAACCGCAGCACATTCTATGCAAATTATATGGATATATTCGACCTTGCAGATAAAACAAGGGAGAAACTGGAAGAGGATTTTGGAAATTTATTTGCCGAATACGACTATTTTAACCAGCGTACCGGCGCTCATAAAATGTTTACCCACATCAAGGAAAACCAGATTTTTTATAAAACCTATTTTAAACTTTGCTACGATGATAAACATCTTATTTCAACATACGATGCAAAACGGGCAGAAATAGAACAGATCGATTCCAATATCAAGTATCACATTGAGTTTTTCAGAAACGGTCTGAATGCTATTATAAAATTGTGGCTGGCAGGGGGCTGCCAGGAATCCCCGGAAGAAATGGCGCAAGTGCTGAAACAGGAGTATAGAGGAAGGTAGCGTTGCCCGGAGTAGGTATAGAATGATATGAAAAATTGGACGGAACGAAAACCCCAGGTCAAGCAGGTTTGGAAACTGAGCCTTCCTGCCATCCTGACACAGATCACGACCATCGTGATGCAGTATATCGACTCTGCAATGGTAGGCGCTTTGGGCGCATCTGCCTCTGCCGCCATTGGCTTGGTGGCATCCAGTACATGGCTTATGAATGGCATTACCTATGCGGTGTCAGCCGGATTTTCCGTGCAGGTCGCCCATCATATTGGCGCAGAGCAGGACGAAAAAGCGAGAAATGTGGTGCGCCACGGTCTTGTATCCGCGATCATTCTGTCTGGGCTACTGTGCCTATTCGGTACGGTGATCAGTAAGTATTTGCCCCTTTGGCTGGGCAGCGATCCGGCGATCCATCAGGATGCGTCCAGTTACTTTTTTGTGTTTGCACTGATGCTGCCTTTTTCCCAATTGAATAATTTGTGTTCATCCTATTTGCAGTGTTGCGGCGATATGGTCACGCCCAGTGTGCTGAACTCTGTTATGTGCCTATTGGACATTATTTTTAATGCTATTTTTATTCCCCTATACGGCGTTTTGGGTGCCGGTATCGGAACAGCCCTTGCCTGTGTTGTGATCAGTTTGGTAATGGTTTGGCGCTGCTGCATAACTAACAAACGGCTCTCTCTGCTGCGCCGGGAAAAAGGACAGTTCCGAGGCGATATTCTAAAGCGGGCATTTCAGATCGGCGTGCCGGTGGCGGTGCAGGAGATCACCATGAGCGGCGCTATGGTGGTGTCCACGGCGATCATTGCGCCCTTGGGTGCAGTTGCCATTGCCGCCAACTCTTTTGCCATAACGGCAGAAAGTTTGTGCTATATGCCCGGTTATGGCGTCGGCTCTGCAGCCACAACTTTGGTGGGCAGAAGCATTGGCGCAGGGGATGCAAAACTGGCAAAGCGCTACGGCAATATCTGCACAGCCATGGGCGGCGTTTTGATGGGCATTACGGGACTGCTTATGGCAGTGATCTGCCCCCTGGTCTTTATGCTGCTGACACCGGTGCAGCCGGTGCGGGATCTTGCCGCCCAGGTTTTGCGGATCGGCTTGATCGCAGAGCCGCTGTTTGGAATTTCGATTGTGGCGGCAGGAGCGCTGCGGGGAACGGGGGATACCTTCGTGCCCAGTTTGATGAATATGGCAAGTATTTGGGTGGTACGGATTGGTTTGGCGTTACTGCTGGTGGGGAAACTGGGTCTGCACGGCATGTGGATCGCCATGGCAACAGAGTTGTGCGTCCGGGGATTTTTGATGCTCTACCGCCAGAAAACATCTCCCTATTACCGCTCCCAAACTGAAAAGGATTGACCGAATGGTCAAGCCTTTTGCAGTTCTTTGTCAAAATTGTGAATCCAGTCTGCTTTTAAGAAGTAAATCAGGAAGATAATGCTGCTTAAAGTCCAGGTGATGGGGTATGCCCAGGAGACGGTGGTGAGTTGGTTTACGAACCGCACCGCCACAGATACATAACTTACCCGGAACAGACACCAGCAGGCAAGCATGGTAAACATAGGCACGGTGGCTTTGCCTGCGCCACGCATAACACTGGCGATGCAGTGGGAAAATGCCAGCAGAAAATAGAAAAGGCAAATGGTACGCATGTGCTGCACACCGAAAGAAATGGCTTCCTGGGTCTCGCTGAACATACCGATGAGATGCGGCGCAAGCAGATAGGAAACACCGCCGATAATTTCTGCCATAACGCAACTGCATATTACGCCAAAGGCAACGCCTTTCTTTACTCTCTCGTGCTTTTGAGCGCCTAAGTTCTGCCCAACAAAAGTGGACAGCGCCTGGGTAAAGCAGGTGACCGGCAAGAATGCGAACCCTTCCAATTTGGAATAAGAGCCACAGCCTGCCATTGCCGCCTTGCCGAAACTGTTTATGTTGGTCTGTACTACCACATTGGCAAAAGCGATCACGCTATTCTGCACGCCGGAGGGGATGCCGTAGCGCAGGATCTCCGAAAGGGTTTTCTTGTGAAAACGGATCTTGCGGATCTGCACCCGGTAGGGCGCATTCACCCGCACAAGATGCCACAGAGAAAGGATTGCGCTGACACCCTGGGAAATGGTGGTTGCCACAGCGGCAGAGCCAACGCCCAAACCTAACACCGCCACAAACAGCATATCCAGAATGATATTGAGAATGGTGGAGAAGATCAGATAATAAAGAGGATGCTTGCTGTCACCCACTGCGTGGAGGATTCCCACAAATATGTTGTACATCACCGTAAAAAGCGTGCCGTAAAAATAGTTGCGGAAATAGGAGATGGACTGGGGCAAAACCTCAGCAGGTGTACCCATCCAGCGAAGGATCGTGGGCGTCATAGCCACGCCGAAAACGGTCAGGATCACGCCGGTGACCAAACCGAAAGCGATGGCGGTGTGTATCGCCTTTTCCATGGCGTCATATTGCTTTGCGCCAAAAGCGCGGGCGATGATCACACCGGCGCCCATAGCCACGCCGTAGAAAAAACTGATCATCATAAAGGTCAGACTGCCGGAGGAACTGACTGCCGCCAGGGCATCGTCGCCGATATAATTGCCTACACACCAGGCGTCAAAGGCATTATACAGTTGCTGAAACACATTGCCGATAAACACCGGCAGGGCAAACAGTAACATAGATTTCCATATAGAACCCTCTGTAAGGGAGCGATTTTTGGAAAGCACCGCCTGCGCCTCCTTCTGTCATAATACGCCCATTATAGCACGCAGTTTGGTGGGTGTAAAGATGGGGAAAATTATTTGATCTTCTTAAAATTACCGTAGGTCTCGTTGACTATTTCATAGAACGCGAAGGTGTTATCGTAGTTTGCGAGGATCTTTTTGAAGTTGATCAACTGGTGCTTGTTTACAACACAGAGCAAAACAGATTTTTCTGTATGGGAATACGTACCCAGCGCTTGTACCTGGGTGGCGCTATGGCGCAGTTTTTCGGATACCTCTTGGGCAATCGCATCTGGATGGTTGGTGATCACAGTGAACTTATAGGCTGTTTTCGTGCCCTTAATAATGTAGTTGCCCACAAAATTGGAAATGAAGCAGTAGGTGATACACAGCGCCACCGGCTTGTAGTCGGCAAAGCCTTTTTCCGAATACACAAACAAAGAGGCAAATGCCACAAAGGCATTGAGGATAAATGTCACCATAAAAAAGTTAGTGGCAGGCTTTCGCTTGTTGATATACCGGGATACCACATCCGTGCCACCGGTAGAGGCGTCATTTTGCATACAAATGCCGTAAACAAAACCGGAGATCACGCCGCTGATGATCACGGGGAAAATGGTGTCGTGACCCTGGGCGTTGTATTGCAAAAATTCCGTACCGCTGTTTTGGAAAAACAGATAGGTAAAGGAATACACAAGGGAAAACAGCAGCGTTTTCACTGCAAATTCCCGCTCCACAAGGAAAAACGCCAGTATACACAGCGGAACATTGATGATCAGCGACATATAACTGATGCTGAATCCGGTCTTATACTGGATCATGGTAGCAATACCGTTAAGACCCGCCGGGGCGAAATGGTTTTGCACGATAAAAATGTGATAATTCGCCGCCAATAAAATTGCGACAAGTATAATATTTATATAGGAAAGTATGTATTTATAAGGCTGTTTCATGGCAACCATCTCCTTTACAGATGGAGTATAACACTTGCAAAAACAAATGTAAACAGAAATTGTATACAAAAATACAAAATTTTCCCCGGTACAGAAAAATGTACCGGGGAAAAACCGTTAGTCGCCTAATTTAATGGTAAACCCGCCGTCAGAGGAAGTCTGTTTCGGCAGATACAAACTGATCTCGTTGGCGATGTCGATAATGGGCATAGACTGCAAGTATACCTTGCCCGGGCCGGTGATCACCGTATGGAACAGGCCCTCGCCGCCGAAGAAAATGTTTTTTGCGCCCCGCACCATCTGAATGTCCATGGTGCAACTTTCACTCATTGCCGCCAAATGACCGGTGCTGACCACAATCTGTTCGCCGGGCGCCAGATCCACTTCTTTGCAGTAGCCGTCGATCTCCAGGAAAAGCATACCGTTGCCGGTGACGCGCTGCATAATGAAGCCCTCACCGCCGAAGAAACCGCCGCCCAGCCGCTTTTGCAGATACACAGAAAGTTCCAGACTCTTTTCCATTGCCAGGAAACCCCGCTTCTGCACAATGATGCCGTTGCCCTCGGTCAGATTCAGGGGAATGATCCGTCCGGGGAAATTAGAGGCGAAGGTGATCATACCCGGTCCGCCTACGGGGGTATATTCGTTGAGGAAAATCGACTCGCCGCTGATCAACCGTCCCAAAGCCTTCCGGATGCCGCCGGCATGGGTCTGCATCTGTACATTGGGGCTCATCCAAGCCATAGAGCCGCTTTCACTGCAAAGGGTTTGCCCCGCCTGGGGATAGCATACTACCATAGGCAGGCTGCCGCCTTCGATTTCATATCGTAACATAGTCATTTCCTCCTTGATCCTATTTTTTCGATTTTCAAACCGGCGCCATTTGCGTAATGGTCGCCGTTTCTGTCAAAAGTAATGCGGTATTGCGCACCGTCCAGCCAGAGATTTTCCACCCGGAAATAATCCCAGTTATCGGGGATCAGCGGCTGGCAGACAAAAGCGCCGTCTTTTACATCAATACCCAAAAGACCGGAAAGGATCAAATCGCAAAACAGCGAGTGGTTGTAGTCCTTGCCCCGCTCTATGCCGCCTTTTTCCTTTTTCCAGCCCCAATTCTGCAAAGTTTGCCGCGCGTGCCATACGCCGGTGTAGGGGTGCAGGTTTTCGTCGATCCATGGCACGGTAACGCCTTGGCTGTTGGTTAACTTGTGGCAATCGGCGTATTGCCTTAAAAGGCGGATGTAGTCGTCTTTATGCAGAATGCCCTGGTTGTATTGGGTAAGCAGATTTTGGATGGCAACCAGCACATAGGAAGAGGCAAAGGGCCACACCGGTCCGTTCCACCAGCATTCATACGGCTGCTGCTCCATAAACCGGGGATGCCGTTGTTCCGCGGTGGTGAGACCCACTGACGCCCGGAAACCGTCGGGGTTCAGCAATTGGGAAAAGGCATGTTCTTTTCCTTGCTCCGGCATGCAGAAATACCAGGGCAGGTATCCCAAAAGTTCCCGCACATTTTGAGAGGCGGGGATAGAGGGTCGCCCGCTCAGCAGAGGATCTTCTGCTTTACCCAGGGGAATTACCTTATAAAAATCGTCATCCCACAAAAGTGTGTCGCAGGCTTCCCGGATCTTCTTTGCTTTTTCCACATAAGCAGTCTGCAATACCTCATCACCGGCTAGGGCGGCAATTTGGGCGAGGGCCACAGCATCGCCGTAAGCATAGGCGTTCATTGTGGGGCGCAATCCCGGACCGCTGATAGAGCACTCCATACCGTCTAAATTGTCCGAAGACCAGTAAAGACCGCATCTGCGCAGATGCTCTGCTTCCCGTTTTTCAAAGAAACTTACCAGTTTCGGAAACCGTTCAATGGCAAAGGCGTAGTCGTTTTTCAGCCGGCAGTATTCCCATACTGCATAAATCAGCCAACTGCTGTAAAAATGGGTGTTGCCTTCTTCGTTCAGCCAAAAATCGATGTACTCTTTGAGCCAGCCGTCAGAATCTTTCAGCCAACGCCCTTCCCGGATGTGAAAGCAGGCAGGGCAGTTGATGGAATTGTAAGGACCAGCCCAGGGGACCGGAGGCAGAAATTCCGTGATAATATGTCCCACGGGGGTCTTTTTGATATGTTTGCGGTAGACCCACCAGCGGAAATAATAAGTTTTCTCTAATTCTTTGTCCGGACAGTCCAAAAGAGGAACGTTCTCCAAAAGAAAAGCCTCGGCTTTGCTGTTGGGGATCTTTTGAATATGGGTTTCATTATCCAGGGCATTAAACTGCCGGACATACTGTTTCAAAATCTCTTGCATAGGTACACCTCTTATGTTCATTATACAAATTGTGACGAAAAATGCAATAAAAATCCTGCCTTGCAATTATATTCTGCTTATCGTATAATAATCCCTAAGGAGCGTGACACAATGAAAGCCTGGCAACATTTTAAGACCATAACCAAGCACCGCTGGCTTGTGCGGAACGGCTGTTTTAAAGTAGGCCTCTATTGGCAGGGACTTACCCACGATCTTTCTAAATATTCTATTACGGAGTTTCGTACCGGCGCGGCGTATTATCAGGGAAATCGCAGTCCCAACACGGCAGAGCGGGAGGTAAAAGGCTACAGCGAAGCCTGGATGCACCACAAAGGCCGCAACCGCCACCATTATGAATACTGGACAGACCTGAGCCGAAAGGACCGCAGTTATGTGTCTGTGCCCATGCCTCGGAAATACCTGGTGGAAATGGTGATGGACCGGAGAGCCGCCTGTATGGTCTATCAAGGGAAAGACTATCACCCCAGTTCTGCGCTGGAGTACTTTATGAAGAGCCTGGAGCGGGAATTGATGCACCCCAAGACCCGGCGGGAATTGGAGTATATTTTGACGATGCTTGCCGAAAAGGGTGAGGTAGAAACATTCCGGTATTTACGCGCTTATGTGCTTAAAGGAAGACCCTTTCCCTGGGAAAGTGAATAAATGACACGATCCCCGGGCAATATACCCTTGCCCGGGGATAAATTTGTCGCAGGAATTGGAAAAAAGTGCTTGACTTTTCTTGAACATTCAGTATAATAATACCCGTGCCGAATGCACATAGAGGATTAGTGTAACGGTAGCACACCGGACTCTGACTCCGTTTGCGGGGGTTCGAATCCCTCATCCTCTGCCATGAAAACACCGTAATTGTGGTATCACAATTACGGTGTTTTCAGCTATATTCGCCTTCGGCGAGCTAAATTTGCTCCGCAAGCTAAATTGGCTATCGCCAGCTAAATTGCCTGCGGGCAGCTGGGGCGAATATAATTTAGCTATTGCAAAGCAATAATTTAGCTGCGAGCGTAGCGAGCAATTTCGCTGCGTAGCAATTTAGCGAATGACAATCTTTCAAGTTTATGATATGCTTATTGCAAAGGAGTTGATCTAAATGGCAGAAAGTATTATGTTGGATAAAGCAAAAGACTTTGCAGTCAACATCGTCAATCTTTGTAAGTTTATAAAAGAAACCAAACGAGAATCTGTGCTGACGAATCAACTTCTGCGTTCCGGCACATCCATCGGCGCCAATATTCACGAATCCAAGTATGCCCACGGAACGGCAGACTTTGTCGCAAAAATGCAGATTGCGTTAAAAGAGTGCTACGAGTCTGAATACTGGCTGGAATTGCTTAACCGCACCGGCTACATCCCGGATGAACAGTACAAACCCTTGCAAAACGACTGCGGCTCTATCCGCCGGATGCTCATCGCATCCATAAATACTGTAAAAATAAATCAATAGCCAACCAGTGCTGGGATGTTTGCATCCCGGCACTTTTTACTTTACAAACGCAAATAAAAACATTATAATGATTATGCCAAACCAACTTAATAATGCAGAAGGTATATTTTTGTTTTATAGGGATAGTATACCCTTTTGTACCCATAGAATGAATTTGATAAAAATGCAAATTCTGATTCTGTGGGTAATAAGCATATGCTTTCTGCGGAGTTGGTTTGGCGACTATCGGAGTTTGCGTTTTTTGTGCGGTTACTTCGGTAGCCGCACTTTTTATT
>JAZQBF010000078.1:0-2536 GCA_045545615.1 Faecousia sp. | reverse complement strand
ATTTCGGGGAAGACAAAACAAAAAAGTATGCCACCCCTGACAAGAATCAGGGGTGGCATACATATATATTATATATAATGTATTCCACGGTTCCACCCTGGTTGCAGACAAGTCTGCCACTCATTGTCGCTTTAACGGGCGAACCCGGACTGCCATTTCCGGCAGTCGGCTCAGAAGTGGTATCGCGCAAAGCAGGGGTGCAGAGCCATCGCAGCAAACAGGCTCCTCTCTGGGCATCTTTCAGGGCGCGCAAGTCTTCATCACAGCCATTAACAAAGAGAATATATCACAAAAAATATGCGCTGTCAATCCCTGCAAAGTGGCGAAAAATATGAAAAAGTGGGGTGAAATGGTTTACCATAATCAAAAAATGATCTCTTTTAAACAATGGTTACATAACGCGAAGATTTATGTAAACAAATGTAACCAAATACACAACATATCGTGTCTTATTTTCCTAAAAAATGGAATATTTTGACGAAAGGTTTACATAAAATTTATTGCAAAATTATTAAAAAAGTTGTCGTTTTTCGGAGTTTTACTAAAAAGGCTTGACTTTTTGAGAATATTTGTTATAATGGCTTGGCAATCCTTTGTAGGATTGTGTTTTTGTTACCGATTGATACCACCACATTTTGTGGCGGAGACTTGTTCATTTTTATGAAAGGAGGCACATTGTATGCGACTGATTACTCCGGCTATGTCAAAGACCAATAAGATCATCGTGCGTATTGTGGCGTTGCTGCTGCCCGTTGTCTGTTTGTGGGCATTTCTGACCCCTACCGTCTTTGCACAGACCACTTATGTGATCACCGATGGCGATCAGGTAAAGGTCCATAAATCTTTCGAGAAGAACCCCGCTGTGGTTCTCACCGAAGCCGGCGTGGAATTGCGTGGTGACGACGTATATACAACAGCAGAGACCGAAGGCGTTGCCGAGATCACTGTGCAGCGCAGCCAGACGATCACCGTCAATAACTGTGGCGAGCAGATGACAGTTACCAGTTATGGCGAGACCTTGGACGAACTGTTCAGCCGTTACGACATTCCTGCATACGGTGACTACATCGTATCCGAGCCTATGGATACTATGACCTTCGATGGTATGGAGGTCACTGTCGATTACATAATCGATACCAACGAGACTTACACCGTGGATATTCCTTTTGAGGTGACTTATTGTTACGATCCTTCTATGCCCGAGGGCGCAGAGAAGGTGCTCATTGAGGGTACTGTAGGTCAGAAACTGTGCAAAGCAGTTGCCACCTATGTGAATTCCCAGGAGTCCAACCGCACTGTTTTGGAGGAAACCGTGATCCAGCAGCCTGTAAACCGGGTGGTTCGCGTGGGCACCGGCGAAGCAGTGGGCACTGCAGCACCTGCTATCGGTGACGGCGTTATCGTAACGGCTGATGGCGAGATCCTGACTTTCAGCAAGAAAGATGAATACAAGACTACTGCTTACACCCATACGGATGCAGGCTGTAATATGACCACCGCTACCGGCACAACTGTCCGTCTGGGCACTGTGGCTGTAGACCCCAAGGTGATCCCCTATGGCACCCGTATGTTTATCGTGTCCAGCGATGGCAGATTTGTCTATGGCATTGCAACTGCAGAGGACTGCGGTGGCGGCGTGAAAGATAAGCACATCGACCTGTATTTCCCCACCGTGGATGAATGCTGGCAGTATGGCATCAGAAACGCAACTGTCTATTTCCTGAACTGATCGGGTTTGACTTAATGATTGAAATACCGCCTTTCTTCTGCTATAATGGCTGAAGAAAGGCGGATTTTTTATGATCGATGTATGTAATATTCAAATAATGAAGCCTCTTTTGGCAGAACACGGTTTCCATTTTTCCAAGGCAAAGGGACAAAATTTCCTCATTGCCAAGTGGGTACCGGAGCGGATCGCTGAGGACGCAGGCGTAGACGAAACTGCCGGTGTCTTGGAGATCGGACCGGGTATTGGACCGCTGACCCAGCAACTGGCTATGCGGGCAGGGAAGGTCTGCGCCGTGGAAGTGGATGAGCGGCTTGCCCCTATTTTGCAGCAAACCGTTGGGGCGTTTTCCAATTTGGAAATTTTGTGGGGCGATGTACTGAAACAGAATATCCCGGCGTTGGTAAAGGAGAAGTTTCCCGGTCTGCGCCCAATGGCGTGCGCCAATTTGCCTTATTATATCACATCGCCGATCCTCACCGCGCTGCTGGAGGCGGAGTGCTTTGATTCTGTAACGGTTATGGTGCAAAAGGAAGTTGCTCAGCGGATCGCTGCCAAACCCGGCACCGCTGACTATAGCGCATTTACCATCTTCTGCCAGTATTATGCCCAGCCGGAACTGCTGTTCGATGTGCCGGCAGGCTGTTTTATGCCCCAGCCGAAAGTGACCTCTGCAGTCATCACATTGCGCACCCGCAAAGAGATCCCCTGGCAGATCGACGATAAGGATACTTTTTTCCGCGCTGTCCGGGCGAGTTTTGCTATGCGCAGAAAAACGCTGCAAAACGGTCTTGCCGCCGGTTTCCCGGA
>JAZQBF010000077.1:0-6656 GCA_045545615.1 Faecousia sp. | reverse complement strand
GGGTTTGAAACCTTTGATCTTGTGATCGTCGTCCAGTACGTCCGCCACATTGGTGTAACTGCCTGCCTCTGCGATGTAGGATTCGGTCCAGATGGAGTGCTTCTGCACTTCGCCGGAGGTGACGGTGGCGGTGTTGACGGTGATGTCATAAGTGCCGGTGCCGGGGGCGCGGAACTTGATGGCATAGTACCAGTTGTGACCGATAGAGTAGACCTGAATATAGGCGTTGTTCCACTGGTTACGACTGATGGGAGAAGTACCTTCGTCCAGACCGCCGTAGCCCACAGGCAGCCAGTCGATCAGACCCTTTTCATACATCTCGGCAAGGGCATCGGCGCTGTTGGTAACGCCAAGGTTGCCGGTTGCCAGATGGTCTTTATAATCGGTATAAATACCGAAGGAATAACCCATAGCAGGACCGGTGATGTCCACAGGACCGGTGGTGGTCTCCACGGTGGTGGTTGCCTGGGTGGTGGATTCCTCGGGGGTGGGCTCCACATAATTCAGGGTCAAGCCGTTCAGCGCCAGGTTGTCGGTGCGGTCGGTCTTATTGGCGCTCCGGGCTTCGCTGGTGAAATGGAACACCAGGATATACTCCTGCGCCGCAGAAGTAAAGGTCACGGTGCCGATCTCGGCGTCCAGATCTGTCATGGTGGGGGCAAACATATTCTTCTTGTATGTATCGGTGATGAAATCGGCAACAGAGTTGGTGCCGTTCAGCAAAGAGGCGTCAAACAGATAGGTGTCTGCCCAGCGGCTGCGCGAAGAGCCACCGTTTTCGGGGGGCAGAGCGGAGTTGACGGTGATGCTGTATTCGCCTACGCCGGGGGCGCGGAGGCGGATGGCATAGTAGCCGTTATAACTGACGCTGCCATGGTCTTTCAGATACAGACCGTAGCCGTTTTTGTAGTAATTGCTCTTGTAGAATGTGTTAGCCCGGGGGGCGCGGGTCTCGCCGGAGTTGTCGGACTTGGCGTTGCCGTCGGCTCTGCCTTCGTATGCCCAGTCGATGGTGCCGGCGTCATAGAGCGCCTTGATGGCATCTTTCTGGTCATCCACAGAGAAACTGGAGCCGTTGCCGCTGGTGATGCCCAGAGCAGCATCGGCAGGCAGACCGAAGTCGTAGTATTTCTCGGTGACAGCAGGCGCCTCAGAGGGCGTTTGCCAATCCAAAGTCAGACTCTTGAAATACAGGTTGGCGGTGTCCAAGCCGTCGCGACCTGCGGAATAGGTGGCGTAGGTCTCGTTGAACACCAGCAGGTATTCTTTGTCTGCCTCAAAATCGTATTTGCCCAGTACCACGTCGGTTTCGGTGGCGGTAGGCGTAAAGTCGTTCATCTTGTTGGCTGCGGTGAGGGAATTGGCAACGGTAGCCGTACCTGCGTCCACACCGGCTGCATCGAACAGATAAGTTTCTGTCCAGATGGAGTGCTTGGTCACACCGCCGCCGATAGCGGTATCGCTGTTTACGGTCACCTGGTAAGTGCCGGTGCCGGGAGATTTGATCCGGATGGCGTACCACCAACCGTGACCGGCGCTGTACAGGCGGATACCGCCGGCGTAGTGCTGGTTGCGGCTATGCTGGGTCTCTTCGCCGGAGCCGTCGGCTTTGGAGTTGCCGTTTGTCTTGCCTTCAAAGATCCAGTTGATGGCGTCGGTGTCGTATAAATTTTCCAGATAGTTGACACTGGCGGCATCTTCCAAAGAGAAATTGCCCGTGCCAAGGTTGGCAGAGTGGCTTTGGATATTAAAATCATAGACCACCTGAGCCGGTGCGGCGGGCGGTTCGCTGCCACCAACGGCAGTAACCACAGGCAGGGCGTCGCCGATAAACAGCAACAACGCCAGTACCAGCGCCAATGTGCGTTTCAATTTCATATAAGGAAATCCCCTTTCTGATGCTGCCCCCCGGCAGCATAATTTTTGATATTATACATTATAAAGCAAGAATGGCAAAAAGTCGATATGCTAAACTATCAAAAACATTTCCAAATCCTGCAAAATTCCCTGATTTTTAAGGCAAATAGCGCTTGGCAGCCATCCGGTGGTCGGTGACGCACTGGCGGAAACCCTCGGCGTACTTGCAGCCGCACTGGATGCCACGGAATCTTGCGAAGGTCCGGGCGACCTCCATAATGTCGTTGTCATCGTGGTCTTGCAGCCATGTAAGTTGACTTTCGTGGCAGGCAAGCATTTTGAGTTTTGTTTCCAATTCATCGGTGATGTCCACATATTCGGTGGGGTTACAGTCCAAAAGACCGGAGTTGTCCATATAGTAAATAGGCACCACATTGCAGGCTTCGCCCAACTGGGGCTCATAGTGGGGAACGGTGGCGCTGAAAGCGGCATAGAAAGCCAATTTGGATGTTTCCACATGGTCGTTCATATAGTCATTGGGGGCGTGGGTGATGATAAAGTCCGGCTTTGCATCCCGGATGATCTTCACCAGCCGGTCGATCTGTTCTTTATCTGCAGAGTTGACCAGCAGGTCACCTACATCGCAGGTAACGGTGGTAAAACCGCCAATGTCGCCGGCCTTTTTCGCTTCGCCGATCCGGGTGACCCGCAGTTCCTCCGGGGGGATCACCATGTGACCCATATTGCCGTTGGCAACGTGGCATACGGTGACATTGTCGCCCCGCTTTTTGCACCGCAGCAGAGTGCCGCCGCAGCCGATCTCCATATCGTCGGGATGACAGACGATCGCCAAAACATTCATAATATATTCCTCCTGAGCATAGTTTCATTTTTTCACAAGTTTATCATAACGGGAAACAGGTGGTTTTTGCAATACACAGATATACGGAATCGGTATACTTTTGGAAAGAAAAACTTGATTTTTGAAAAAACCGGGTATAAAATAGAAAGAGACAAATCATTTTTACCGGGAGGGAAATGCTTTATGGAACCCCAATATGGCAAAAATTCCATTAAAATTGCCATCAATGTCCGGCAGATCATGTCCATCCATTATTTTGAATTTAAGGCGGACTATTCCTTTGTAAGCGACATCCACAACTATTGGGAACTGGTGTATGTGGACCGGGGCAAAGCCATCGCCAAAGCAGGGGACAGAGTGGAGCATCTGAGCGCCGGGGAGATCATTTTCCACAAGCCGGGGGAGTATCACGCCATTGCCTCTGATCCCGCAGAGCCGCCTGCGGTGTTTATCGTCACCTTTTACTGTACGTCCAAGGATATGAAGTTTTTTGCTGACCGGCGGATGAATGTGCCCACGCCTTTGCGCAAGTATATCGTGGAGATGATCTCCGACGGCAAAGAGGCTTATTTTTTGGAGGAGGACAGTCCCATCGAGGCAGAACTGCGCAAGCGCCCGGATGCCCTTTTCGGCAGCGAACAACTGATCAAACTGAATCTGGAGATGCTGCTTTTGAAACTGATCCGCAGTTCGGTGCTGCCCAAGGTGGATGCGGACAAAGAGAAAAACTACGATAAACTCACCCGGGCGGTGATGGATATTCTCACCAACTGTGTCTACGGCAGAATCACCGTGGACGCCATCAGCAAGCAGTTGGGATTCAGCCGCACCTATATCAGCGCGGTGTTTAAGGAAAACTGCGGCAAAACCATTACGGAGCAACTGTCCGATATGAAGATCAGCGAGGCGAAATACTTGCTGCGCAAGGAGATGTATACCGTCTCCCAGATCTCGGATTTTTTGTGCTATGACAATCCCCACTATTTTTGTCGGGTGTTTAAGCAGCGCACGGGTATGACCCCCAGCCAGTATATCGCGTCGGTTTCCTACCCAAAAAAAGAGGCGACAAAAGTATAAAAAAATATCACCGGTTTTGCCTTTGCAAAACCGGTGATTTTATTAAATGGTTTCACTTAATGTAGAAGCGGTGAGGGCATCTGCCCGGCGGCGCAGGTCGCCGACGGTGCTGCCGGAAATCAGCGCATCGTAGGTTTCTGCAATGAGGCTGAACACCGGGTGGTTTCTTTCAAGGGCAGATAAGGACTGCAACACAGACCGGGCGTTTTCAACCGTTTGGGGCAGGTCGTTTTCTGCCAAATAGCGCTTTAAGCCTGCGGCGGCGCCAATGGCGATGTAGGCGGGGGTAATGCCCATCTCGTAAGCCAATTTGGAAGAACCGATCAGCCGGTCTTCCGGAGAGAGTTTCCGCTTGGGGTCGCCGCCCACCCGCTGGCAGGTATCCTGCAGCGCCCGGTTGGTAAACCGGTACAGCAGATGGTTGATATGGGGCAAAATTTCCGAGACCGGTACGCCGTATTTTTTGGAAAGGGCCTGGGCGCTCTGTTCCATGGCGTTTTTGACGATGATATAAATATCGTCCCGGTCAATGGCTTCGTAGATGTAGGTAAGACCGTACAGGTCGCCTAAGTAGGCGCAGGTGGCGTGACCCATATTGTGGATATAAAGTTTGCGCTTTAAGTAAAAATCAAAGGGGGAGAAGGGGACCATATCCCGGATGTCCGGGATGCCGCCCTTGAAAGCGTCTTTGTCCACGGGCAGGAAACCGTAGCGCTCCACGCATACCCGCAGAGGTTCGCCGTCTTTCATTTCCTCGGTCTGCACCGGCACCATCCGTCCGATGGATGCCTCAACAAGACCGATATTTTCGTCAAACCAGGCTTGCTCCGGTTCTGTGAGATGTTCTTTCAGCATCTGCTCTAAAATCTTGTTGGCGTCCATCAGGTTTTCGCAGATGATGATGTTTAAAGGGCCTTTGTTTTCCTGCATACGCAGGCGGATGCCCGCCACCAGATTGGCGATGATGAATTTCAAAATATTCACGCCCACGGCGGTAGCCATAATGTCTGCATCGGCGATGGCGCGGGCTACGGCTGTTTGGTCGTTGCCGTTGACAGCGCCTACATTTTCCACCCATACATCTTCGTGGTCATCACCGGATAAGATCCGCACTGGGTAGCGGCGCTGGGCGTTTAAGGTGTTTACCACCGGCTCTGCCACATCCACAAAGGTAACTTCGTAGCCGGAGCGGCTTAAGAGCATACCGATAAAGCCGCGACCGATATTGCCGCCGCCGTACATAACTGCTTTTTTCATTTTTCAGACCTCCCGGCGGGGAAATTGTTTGCAATATTCCCGGATCTCCGATTCTTCTGCCAGACCGCCGGTAGCGCCGGCGCACCGCAGGCTCATTACCGCGCTGGCAGAGGAAAATTCCAGAATTTCTCTGTCTGCCCAGCCGTTATAAATGCCGTACAGCGCTCCTGCGCAGAAGGCATCCCCGGCGCCGGTGGTGCCTTGGATGAAGCCTGCGGGTAGCATATAAGAACCCACTCGGGTGAAGCCTTTTTCCGACAGGCATACAGCCTGCTCCGGCATGTGGATGATCACTTTTTTCTTTACGCCCAGATCCATCAGTTTTTGGCAGATGGTTTCCAGGTTTTCCGGCTTGGGATCGATGCCTGCCAGTTTGCCTGCCTCCAGTTCGTTGACGATCAGATAGTCTGTATAGGGCAGGCAGGGCAGAACCAGGCTGTAACGGTCGGAACTTTCGCTGACCAGGTCGATGGAAGTTTCGATACAGGCTTTCTTTGCCTGCTTCAAGATCTCCAGACCTTCTCCGGCATCTACCTTTTTCAGCAGCAGGAAATATCCCAAATGAAGAATTTTGCTCTCCATATGGGTAAAGTCTATGTCCTTGGCGGATAGTTCCCCGTCAGCGCCGGCGTATGTAAAGAATGTCCGCTGACCCCCGGGAATGCTCATCACATGGGTGCAGGTAGTCAGTCCGTCGATTTGACGGATACCGGCGGTATCGACACCGGAATCTGCCAGGGTGGTTTTATAGAAATCTGCCTCCGGATCTGCGCCCACAAGACCCACCGCCCGGATGGGCATTTGGGGGCAGATCTTCTTTAAGTCCATTGCCACATTGGCAACGCAGCCGCCCATGGCAGGTTCAATAGAGGCGATTTGCGTCAGTTCGCCCAGAGCAGGGTACACCGGGATCTGATAGATCTTGTCCACGATGGCGCTGCCGGCAACTGTAATACCGTTTTTCATATCAGTTACACTCCGCAACCAGGGGACCAGCCAGGTCTTTCAGGAAGAAGAGGCGGCCTGCCAGAGTGGGAATATAAGAGGAAGTGATCCAGGGGGTCTTGCCGTAGCGCAGGGTCATCCAAAGGCTCATACCCTGCCACTGCATACCTCTGCCCAGGGTGCCGTCAGCGCCGCCAATGGCGTAGTCAGCCTGCAAAAACAGACCGGGGCCGATGGTGTTTGCCCGGCAGGGGACTAAGGTGGTGCGGGATTTGAAACTGGTCAGAGCGTTCTGCTCCACGGTCAGGGGATGGATCTTGGCGGCAATGCGGTAAGGGGCGGCTTCCCATTCGGCGGCAGAGGCGTAATCTGCGGCGAAGGTGGGCTCCCAGAAAGCAATATGGCACATTCTGCCGATGCCGTACACCAGCACCAGTTTTGCCCCCTCGGCTTTCAGCGCGGCGATCTTGCCCGGGTAGGTGGGCAGGTTATCCTTGGTGGCGAAGTTCCGCTGAGAAGCGGGAACGGTCAGTTCACCCAGGGGGTTGAACAGCGCCTGCTCCATGGCGTACTGGAAAGCGCCGGGGTTGTCAGATGCCAGGGTGTTGCCCTCGCTGTCTGCCCACTCGTCCATATTAAAGGTGTAAACATGGTCGCA
>JAZQBF010000076.1:0-16049 GCA_045545615.1 Faecousia sp. | reverse complement strand
CTCCACCTGCTTCTGGTGCGAACTATCTGCCGATGTTACGGTGGAAGATCGCACAAGATACGTCACAGGCAAGGTAAAGGAAGGCCGTGTTGCTGAACTGCTGCGGGACTACGAGAACCTTTATTG
This sequence comes from Faecousia sp., assembly GCA_045545615.1. Taxonomy (GTDB): domain Bacteria; phylum Bacillota; class Clostridia; order Oscillospirales; family Oscillospiraceae; genus Faecousia. The sequence continues at coordinate 15,923 of JAZQBF010000076.1, read as the reverse complement.
TGATCTGTCCGCCGGTAGCGGCCACGGCGCATTTATGCGGGACCCGGAGTACACAGCCAAATTTGTGGAAGAATTTTCTGATCGGATTATGTACGGTTGTGATCAGTTCTGGCTGTCCAATAAAGTGTCCTATGAATTTAACGCATTTCTGGACAAAATGCTGGATGATGGTATGATCTCCCCGGAAAATTACGCCAAAGTCGTAAGACACAACGCTGCTAAGCTGTTGGATATTAAGTAAAGAATATGGCAAATAAAATTTGTTTTGGTATTTTAGGTTGTGGAATGATTGCCTCTTTCCATGCGGATGCCATCCGCTCTTTAGACGATGCCTGCTTAATGGGCGCGGCGGATCATTCTCCTGCCCGGGCGCAGGACTTTGCTGGAAAATACGGCATCAAGGCTTACGATTCATACGAGCAAATGCTTGCAGATGAAATGATTGATGCTGTGTGCATCTGTACACCCAGTAGTTTCCACGCAGACAACGCCATAGCGGCGCTCAACGCAGGAAAATTTGTTGTGCTGGAAAAGCCAATGGCGATTAAGGTGGAGGACACCCGGCGGATCATCGAAGCCTGTGAGAAGAATCAACGTATGCTCACTGTGATCTCGCAACTGCGCTTCTCGCAGGATGTTCTACGGATCAAGCGCTTGCTGGAAGAAAATGCTTTTGGCAAGATCGTGCTGTGTAATCTTTCTATGAAATACTGGCGAGAACCTGCGTATTATGCATCCAGCCCCTGGAAGGGAACATTGAAATATGACGGCGGTGGCGCACTGATGAATCAGGGTATCCATGGTGTTGACCTGATGCTCTACATTGCGGGCGATGCCAAATTGATACATGCGAAAAAGCAGACGGCGTTCCACAGTGTAGAGGTGGAAGATGTGGCAGTTGCCACTTTGGAATTTGCAAACGGTGCATTGGGGACGATCCACGCATCTACTTGTACATATCCCGGTTTTGGACGGAAATTGGAGATTTTAGGCACCAACGGCTGCGCCATTTTGCGGGAAAATACATTGGAAAAACTGGTGGTAAATGGGGAAATCCTCATCGATACTGCCGCAGAGGTTGCTAACACAGCCAACAATCCGGACGCAATGGGCAGCGAACTGCACGCACTGCAGATTCAGAATCTTATCAATGCCATCCGCGGGCAAGAAAAACTCCTTGTTGACCAATATGAAGGTCAAAAGGCAGTTAAGTTGATCCGGGAGATTTATCAATACGAATAATAGCAACATATTGCAATGACAGATAACGCTGTTCGATGTACCTGCTCCAATTTTTGCGATAGTAATACTGAATATTAGATGCTGGAAAGCGTATCTTTTGTAAGGAGGATCCCCATTATGAACAAGCATATTAAGAGACTTGTGGCGCTGGCACTGACCCTTTGTATGTTTCTGTCTGCTGTGCCGCCGGTGGCAACTGCTGAAGATGCAGGTTCGCCTGCGCAAACAACGATAGTATATGATTTTACTTCGGTGGAGTCATTAAACGGTACTTCCCTTGGCAGCGCATCTACTGCCGCGGGCAAGGAAATGTACCAAAACGGTCAGGTGAACTGGTATTATAACGGCCATCAGAACGGTAAATCCATTATGATGGGCGGCACCAGCGCCGACGGCAGTGTGGATCGTTCCTGGGAGGGCATCCGCTATTCCGTTGGCAACGGCGGTGGATTTATCTCCTTGAAGATCAAGGTAGATGCCGCGGCAACTTACCAACTGAAAGTAAACTATCAGACCTGCAAGGACTACGGCGCGCCGGATGTGTTCATTCTCCCCGGCAACACGGAGAATATCGCGGCGGCTCTGGAAACGGCGCAGTCTTACGGTAGTTTTGATTGTTATTCCAATACATACACTTATGTGGACGCATCTGCGCAACTATCCCGCGAGGCAGAACTTTTGGCAGGGGACTACTATTTGGTATTCCGCACAGCCAATGAGACCACAGCCAACGTGTTTGCCTGTGTCACCGGCTTTGAGATGAAAGAAAAGGCGGCTGCTCCGCAGCAAACCCAGCCTCAGAACTTTGATTTTACTACCGACGCGTCGCTCAACGGCACGTCCTTGGGCAATGCGGCAATCGCAGCAGGCAAGGAACGGTTTGATAACGGCGAGGCTGATTGGTACTACTATGGTCAACAGAGTACGAAATCTGTTATGATGGGCGGCACCAGCGCTGATGGCAGTGTAGATCGTTCCTGGGACGGCATCCGCTATTCCGTTGGCAACGGTGGTGGCTGGATCGCGGTGAAGATCCGCGTCAACGCATCGGATACCTACCGGGTAAAGGTGAATTATCAGACCTGCAAAGACTATGGCGCGCCCAATGTCTACATTCTTTCCGGTAGTACGGATAATATTGCAGCGGCTCTGGAAACGGCGCAGTCTTACGGCAGTTTTAATTGCTATTCCACATCTTATACCTATGTCAATGGCGTTGCCACATTGGCTCGTGAGGCGCAGCTGGAAGCCGGAGAGTATATTCTGGTATTCCGCACTGCCAATGAAACAGCATCCAATATATTTGCTTGCGTGACAGGTGCCCTCTTAGCGCCTGCCCAGGAAATCCCGGACGAAACCACCGGCCCCGTGGAGACGACTGTCGGAGATACCACGGCTCCTGAGGTCACAACAGTTCCTGAGGAAACCACTGCGCCGGAAGAACCCCCCTTGCAACTGGATAAAGCGACTTACGATTTTACCTGCGTTGAAAGTTTAAAGGCTACCGCTATTGGTACATCGGTGATCAAGACAACCAATAATCTGTACGATAACGGCGAACTGAACTGGGCAATTGCCCAAAAGTCTTCTAGTCTTCGTTCCGCCACCTTCGGCGGCGGTCAGTATGGTTGGAGCGGTATCCGCTATGCTGCCAATCCCGGCGGCGGCTGGATCGCAATGAAACTCCAATCTCCCGGCAGCGGCAACTATAAAGCAACGGTCGACTATCAGACCTATAAGGATTATGGCGTTGTCAAAACCTATATTCTGCCTGCAGATACAGAAGATATCGATGCAGCATTGGAAGATGCCACAAGTATCGGCAGTTTTGATTGCTACAGCGCAAAAAGTACTTATACAGACGCAACGCAGACGCTTGGTCGCGCCTGGCCTTTTGTAGCCGGGGAAGAATACCTGGCGGTGTTCTATATGACCAATTCCGGCACATCGGCAATTTATGCCTGTGTGGATGGAATTACATTGGACATCTACACAGGATCTGACCTGGGTGGCGATGAGGAAGAAGAGGAAAAACCCGTCGCTCCCGGCCAACGCAACGAGGTTGAATATGACTTTGATTTGGGTCACAATTCACAGTTTGATGTAAAGGGTGAAAGTTTTGGCGGCAAAAACCCCACATTCAGTGTGGTGGGTTCTGCCATCGGCGACTATTATGCAAATTATAAACTGGATTGGAAATTCGGTACTTATGCTGACGGCGTGGGTGGCTATCCCATGTTTGGCGGCACAGCAGGGGACAAAGCGTATCTGTGGGATGGCATCCGGGTCTATGCGAAGGATAAAGACTCCGGTGACCGTTTGAGCAGTTACTATACGGCCTTTACCATTCGCAGTCCAGGCACGGGCAATTACTATCTGACTGTTAACTACCAACAGCATCGTTATGGCGCAGGCAAGGGCAGCGTCTATTTGTTGCCGGCGGACACCCAGGATATTTCTGCAGCCATTGCTTCTCAAAAGGCGCTGTTAACCGTCAGTTATGATAACCGCAGCGCTGATTCCAATGCCGCTGCTGAATCTGCGGTTAAGGCAACGTTGGATCCGATTGCTTTGGAACTGGACAAAGAATATATTCTGGTATTTACAGCCGATGAAAACGGTAAGGCAGGCTATGCCTACCAGTATTTATCCGGCATCAAACTTTCCACATCCGTTCCGGATGTAGAGCCGGAAAAAGGACCTGCCCAGTTAGACCAGTTAGTCTATGATCTGCAACTGGACAAAACAGATTTGACCGTTAAGGCAGGCGTTGGTTTTGCAACCAAGGGGTTGTCCGGCAGTTCTGTCAGAAGCGCTATTGACAGTTATTATTACAAGGGTGTAATGAACTGGTATTACTACGGCGCGCTGGATAATACAAAGCCAAACCCGGTGTTTGGTGGTAAAGTTGGGGCAAAGAACTACAACTGGACAGGCCTGCGGGTGTATGCAAAGGACAGCACCAATACCACCAATGTTTATAACTATGCGATCGGATTTGTTTTGGCATCTCCCGGCAGCGGCGATTATAAACTAACGGTTGACTTCGGCGTCCACCGTTACGGCGCGAAGAATGCCAATGTTTACATCATTCCGGCGGACACCCAGGATGCCCAGGCGGCGCTGAAGAATGCGCAGAAATTGGGTAGCCTGAACTTTGACAATGGCTCCGGTAAAAGCGCTTTGGCTCCCGATCCCGGCAGAACAACATTTAACAAAGCAGTTAAGCTGGAAGCCGGCAAGGAATATATTGTGGTATTCCAGGTGGATGCAGTAGGCAGAAATGCCGCCTATATGTTCCTGAACAAGTTGACATTGACAAAATCCGGCGTTAAGACACCATCGGATATTATTCCGTATCGCGTTCCGGAGCCGGAACCGATCCCGGAAAATGCCATAGTCTATGATTTTGATCTCAGCGATCCCATCAATGGCATCCAAAAGGGGAAAAAGTTCATTCTGCCTATGGTGGATCAGTTGAATACCATGTATAAAAACGGTACCATCAACTGGAATTACCATAGCCACGAGGTCAACGAAGACAGCGCTATGTGTTTTACCGACAATGGCGGTATGATCCTCTACGCCTATGAGGAAAACTGGTTTGCCGTGAAGATCAAGACTCCAGGTAAGGGGCTTTACACTGCCTATCTGAACCACGGTATCTCCGGCAACGGCGCTGTGGGCGCGGTGTATGTGCTTCCTGGTGATACTGAGGACGCCTACGCAGGGATGGATCACAGCAACCGTATCGGCAAACTGAACTACTATAACGATACCGGCGTTACCACCGTTACTGACGGCCAGCGTTCTATGCTGGGAACATGGGAGTTTGGCGACGAAGAGGAGTATATCATTGTCTTTGAGGCATTTGACAATACCCCCTACAATGTTACCCGCGCCTATATGTTTATCTCTCAACTGTTCTTTGTTCCCGGCGACCACACGGCGGGCGTAGAGAAAGAGAAGAAGATCAATTCCATTGTGGTAGAACCCGGCTCTGTCAAAATCTGTGATCCGACCCTTTATGGTACGGTTACCCAGGTTGCTGGCAGTAACTATCTGTATATGCCTCTGGAAGGCAAGAAGATGCTGATTTACAACCTTGACGACGGTGTGTTGATAGGTGAAACCAAAACCTCCTTCACCGTTTCCCGGGGTATCTGTACCGATGAGGACGGCATTATCTGGATGGTCGGTGACCGCCCTGTGGTCTACCGCTACGATCCGTTGACCGGTGTCAGCAGCGAGTCGGAGACATATAAGCCACTGGACCCGGAATCTTACACCAGTTTCGATCTGTTGGAGGATGGCAAGGGCAATCTCTACTTTGGCTCTCACCCCGGCGGTAAGGTGATGAAGTACGACACGAAAACCGACGAATATACTGTTCTGTGCCGCCCACACGAGGATGTTGTCTATGTGTGCGGTATGGAATATAAGGACGGTTTCATCTATGCCGGTATTTATGGAGACAAGAACGGCGACGGCTCATTTACCTGCCAGGCAGTGAAGATTAACGCCGAGACCGGTGAGGTGGTTGCCCGGTTGGATCTGATCGACCTGATTCCCTATGGTTTCGTTATGTTCCGTGGCGCAGGTCTTTGCGGCGACACTTTCTTCCTGGGTGGCGAGGGTAACCTCACTGAGACAATCGCTATCGATATTAATACCTTTGAACGGATCGACATCGGTATGGATCGGGGCATTATGATGTACACCACCTCAGAATTGGATGGAAAGGTCTACTTTGTCTCCAGCGGCGGCGGTTTGTACTGCTTCGACAGCGCTACCCGCAAAGCCGAGAAAGTCCCCGGCTTGGAGGATGTGACCGTTGGTCTGCGTTGTAACGACAGCAGTTTTATCACGCTGGAGGACCCCCTCTATCCCGGCGTGTCCATCATTACCTATTCCAGTTCCGCCATCCCCAGAGCCTACAACCTGCAGACCGGTAAGTTGAAAACATGGGAAGTGGTGGATGTGAATCAGTTCGGCACACCTACCACCGCGCGATTGGTAGTGGATAACGGTAACGGTCAGTTCTACACCGGCGCGTATAACACCAATAAATGTACCATCTACGATATTGCTCAAGGCAAGGTCACCGGTTTCTTCGAGACCGAAGGTCAGACCGACTCTATGTTGATGTATGAGGGTGTGTTGTACGCTGGTAACTACTCCGCTGGCGCACTGACTCGCGTCAATGTGGAAGATCCGGACCGGAATGTAATCCTCTTAAGTTTGAAGAACGAGTGGGAGCAGTCCCGTATCCATACCATCACCGCCGGCGACGGTAAGGTCTTTGTGGGCTCAATTCCAGATCGTTATGAGTACGGCGGCTGTATCGCCTGGGTGGATGTGAATACCCTGGAGCGGTATGTGGAGCGAAATGTGGTTCAGGATCAGGCAATTATCAACCTGGTGTATCACGATGGCTACCTCTACGGCGCAACCTCCGTCCGTGGCGGTACCGGCGCGGCAGATCGGGAAGATCTTTCCGCAAAACTCTTTGTTTATGATGTGGAGAATAAGAAGAAAGTGGCAGAGGTAGATCTGCACGACTATATCAACGGTCTGCCGAAGCAGATCAAGATGGTCGCCGGTATTGCCGCTGATCCCAACATCGACGAAAACGGCAGACTGTGGGGCCTGGTTTCTGAGACCTTGTTTAGTTGGTCTTTCGATAAAGACACTGGCAAGGTCACTGTAAAAGAGGAACTGTCTTTTGATAAATCTACTTGTAACACCAGTTCCAACAGAGACTCTATGCCCCGTCCCTTTGTGTTCGACGATGTGGGTTATATGTACCTGGCTTTCGATAATAACGGCGGACTGCGAAAGATCAATCCCAATAACCCTAAGGACAATAAGCGTATCCTGCAGGTCGCACCTACAGACTACAACATTGACAAGGATAACAACCTTTACTACATAGAAGGTCAAGCAATGTTGCTGTATCCTATGGATGTGACAGATGTGGATTGGGAGATCGCCGGAAAAGTAGATGCGCAAATCAGAGCGCTTAATAAAGCGGTTACCCTCGACACTGAAGCGGAAATTGTCGCAGCCCGCACTGCCTACGAAGCCCTGAATTGGCGGCATAAAGCATTGGTGCAGGATCTGGAAGTTTTGCAAAATGCAGAGGTCGACCTTCTGGAATGTAAGATCGATACCATCGGTGAGGCAACTCTGGATAAGAAGGATATGGTCTTTGACCTGAAGGCGCAGTATGACGCAATGGATGCCAGAATGCAGCGCTATGTAAAGAATTATTCTGTTTTGGAAGAAGCCCACAATGTGATCCAGGCGATCCTGGATAAAGAAGCGGCAGATGCTGTGCAGAAGATGATCGATTCCATCAAGAATATGGGCGAGATCACTTTGGAAAAGGAGCAGGATATCCGCAATATCCGCGCAGCCTATGATGCTTTGACGGTGAAACAGAGAGCCCTTGTGGATGCCAAACTGCTCTTGGAGGCAGAGGCTAAGATCAAGGCGCTGCGCCAGGTGCGTATTGAACGGTTGATCCAAATAATCGCGCAGTTAGGTGACCCCATTACCCTTGCAGATGAACCTGCTATTGTAGAGGCAATGGAGATCTACAACTGGATGTATATGGATGAGCGTGAGCAAGTAGATTACGGAAAACTCATTGCTGCGGAAGCCGCTTTGAAGAAATTGCAAAAGGCTGCAGCGGCGCAGGTGGACGCCCTGATCGAAAACGGCGAATATAAGGCCGCTCGTAAGGCTTATGACGCACTGACCGAAGGCTCCAAGCAGTATGTCCGGTATTATGACTATCTGCTGGAGGTTGAGGCGCAGGGTCGGTTGATCACCATTATCGTTATTGCGGTGGTTGTGGTAGCAGGCGGCGTTACAGCCTTTATCTTGGTCAAGCGCAAGAAACAACGGTCGAAAACAGAGACAAACTCTGAATCAGAGGAATCTGCACCGGTAGAGGAGTAACCTCTCGTTAAATCGCTTCTTACAAATCCCCTTATAAAGATCCCCGACAGAACTTCGGTTCTGCCGGGGATCTTATTTGTTCAGAAATAAATCTTTGTTCTTTTTAGAATATCTTTGTTTTCTTATATAAAACCTTTGCTTTTGAGAGTGACCGCTATTGTTGGTAATGGTAAAATATTATTGAAAAAACAGAAGATATGGCTGGAAAATGTTTTGAAAGTCTCTGGAATTTGGGAGGTTAAGAAAATGAAAAGAATTTGGGTGCGGTATATAGCCTTTGTGCTGATGCTGAGTATGATGCTGCCGATGGTGCCGTCTTTTGTGTTTGCGGTAGGCAGTGGATCTTTGACGCCAAACAGCAGCCAGCCGATGGTCTATGATTTTACCGGCGTTGACGAGATCAATGGCACTTCTTTGCCACTTTCAGGCTGCGCTGCTACCGAAAGCCAGTATAATGCCGGCAGTTTGAACTGGACTTATGTCAAAAGAGACAGCACCCAATCCAATGTAATGGTAGGCGGTACCAGCGCCAACGGTCAGACTGTCCGCGCTTGGCGGGGTTTGCGCCTGAACAGCAAGAAGACGAACGGCTGGATCGCATTGAAGATCAAGTCTGCCGCCGCTGGCAAATATCAACTTCAGTTTGGCTACCAGACCTACAAAGGGCATTCGGAAACAGATGTGTATATCCTTGCCGGCACTACCACAGATGTTGCCGCAGCGCTGACCAACGCCCAAAAACTTGGCGCAATTAACGCCAATTCCAATACCAGCGCATATCAGGATGCGTCTGTGACTTTTGAAAATACCTATGATTTTACTGCCGGAGGGGAGTACCTTTTGGTTTTCCATTATCCCAACGGTGGAAACGCGAATCTCTATACAACCGTTACCAATTTGAATTTGATCCCCTACGAAGGAGATCAGGAAAATACCACCGCACCACAGGAGACCACCGCACCGGTAGCAACAACTGCACCGGAGGAGACCACTACGCCGGTCTTACCGCAAAAACCCGGTCAGCGCAATGAAGTGGTCTATAATTTTGATTTGGGAGAAACAGACCTGAAACTCAGCGGCGAGACTTTTGCCACCAAGGCTTTGGGCACTGCTTCCATCGGCGCCATCGACGATTATTACGACAATTACTATTTGGACTGGAAATATAGCGGAATTTCCCCGGATTTAAAAGTAGCCGCCAACTTTGGCGGTCAATTTGCTGACAGAAACTATAAGTGGAAAGGTTTGCGCCTTTACGCAAAAGATGTTGCCAATACGGAAATGAAAGATCCGTTTTACGCCGCATTTACGATTCGCAGCCCCGGTACGGGCAAATATTATCTGACCTTTGACTACCAGACCCATCGCTATGGCGCAGGCAAGGGCAGCGTATATGTTTTGCCCGGCAATACTACCGACATTGCCGCCGCCATTGCTGCCGGGGAAGCCCTTGGCAGTATCAGTTACGATAACTTCTCCGCAGATGGTTCTGCTGCAGCCGTAGATGCCAACAAGACATTTGCTGTTGCTGTGGATTGCGTTTTGGATGAATCTTATCTTTTGGTATTCACGGCAGATGAGAAAAGCGCCGCAGGCTACACCCGTCTGTTCCTGAATGCGGTGACCCTAACCCATAAAGACCTGATGCCCGAGCCGGAACCGGAGCCCCAGGCGCCGGGTCAGCGCTCTGAGGTGGTTTATGATTTTGACCTGGGCAGTTCAGATCTTACAGTCAATGGCGAATCCTTTGCCACAAAAGCCTTGGGTACTACGGAAAAATCTACGATTGCAGGTTATTACAGCCTCTATCAGTTGGACTGGAAGTATCTGGGCGTTACCGAGGGCTATAAAGCAGCAGCCAATTTTGGTGGTACGGCAGGGGATAAGAATTATTTATGGAGTGGCTTGCGGCTGTATACCAAAGATGCAAATAACAAAGCAGCCGAGAACTATTACGCAGCCTTTCAGATCCGCAGCCCCGGTACGGGCAAGTACTATCTGACCTTTGACTACCAGACCCATCGCTACGGCGCAAGCAAGGGCAGTATCTATATTTTGCCCGGCGATACCGCCGATATTGCCGCGGCCATTGCTGCCGGCGAGGCGCTGGGAACGGTCAGTTATGATAATCGGTCTGCCAGCGGTTCTTTGGCAGCAGTTGACGCAAGTAAGGTAATGCAAACACCGGTGGAGATGAAACTGGATCAGGAGTACATCCTTGTCTTTACTGCGGATGCAAAAAGTAAGGCGGGCTATTCCTATCTGTATCTGGATCAGGTAAAATTGACCCACGAAGATATAATGCCGCCTCTGCCGGAAGAACCCAAGCCTCCCCAGTTGGACAAGGCAGAATATGATTTCGCACTGGAAAACACCAAACTTACGGTGGATGGCAGTAATTTCGCCGCCAAGAATCTTGGCAACGCCGGTGTGCAATCAGCATTGGATGGTTACTACCTGGGCGGTAATTTGAACTGGACATATTATGGCCGCACAGAAAATTCTGCTTTGCAGGCAGTCTTTGGCGGCAAATCCGGAGGGAAGAATTATCCCTGGACAGGTCTGCGGATCTACGCCAAAGATAAACAAAAGGAAATGCTCCGGGATTACTATGTGGCGTTTACCATCCAGTCTCCCGGTACCGGTGATTACAAACTGACCGTCGACTATATGGTCGCCCGCTATGGTGCAAAGAAGGGCAGTATTTATGTTCTGCCCGGTGATACCCAGGATGTCGCCGCCGCTATTGCAGCCGGTAAGGCTGTGGGCAGCCTGAACTTCGACAATGGTGCCCAAAGTGGCTCTGCGCCTGCAGTGGCAGGAAGAACGACCTTCTCCGGAACTATTCCTTTCGAGGCGGGAAAAGAGTATATTGTTGTTTTCCGTTCCCATGTGGTGGGTCGAATCGACTCTTATATGTATCTGAGTAAATTGACGCTCACCAAGTCCGGTTTGAAGACCCCGGCAGATATTATTCCCTATCGGGAACCGGAGCCGGAACCCATTCCTGCAGGCAGTACAGTCTACGATTTGGATCTGGCAGACAGCGTCAATGGCATTTTCAAAGGCAAAGGCGTATTGCCCTTCCTGGATACCCTGGATGATATCGATGCGCTGTATAAAAACGGCACTTTGAACTGGAACTATGTTGCCCATAACTGCCTTAGCGATACTTCCGCAGGTTTCAAAGGCGGCGGTATGACTTTCTACTCTTACGAAGAAGAGTGGGTGGCGATTAAGATCAAGTCCCCCGGCGAGGGACTGCACACCATATCCTTAAATCATGCTGTTTCCGGCAACGGCGCTATTGGCGCCATCTACATTCTGCCGGTGGATACAAAAGATATCGAAAAAGCAATGGATCCCAGCAACCGCGTAGGCAAACTCAGTTATGCCAACGATGACGGCAGCAGCGCTATGACCGATGGCAAGCGCACCATTGTGGGCACATGGGAGTTTGGCAGCGATGAAGAATACATTGTTGTGTTTGAAGCCTATCAGCATACGCCCTTCCGGGTGCAGAGAGGCTATATGTATATCTCTCAATTGATTGTTACGCCCGGCAATCTGACCCAAAATGCGGGCAAGTCCCGGGAGATCAAGCCGATCGTAATTGAGGAAGGTCCGGTCAAGATCTGCGAGGCGACCCTTTACGGTACAACCACTACCATCAATGGTAGCGCCTATTTATTCACGCCTATTGAGGGCAAAACACTCCTTGCCTATAACCTTAGTGACGGCATTATGGAAAAGGAGATCAAGATCCCCTTCGGTATCACGAGAGGTATGCTCACCGATACAGACGGCAATATCTGGATGGTAGGTGATAAACCCTATATCTACCGCTATGATCCCATTACCGGCGTGGGCAAGCAGTACGCTACCTATAAAACGGATGACCTTGCTCCCGGCGCAACCAGCGGCTTTGACCTGGTGGAGGATGCGGAAGGCTGTCTGTACTTCGGCACTTACAATACCGGTGCGATCATGAAATTTGATCCTTCCACGGAAAAGTATACCTGCTTGTGCATCCCCAACCAGGATGCGGTGTACCCCGTGGGTATGGCGGTGAAGGACGGCTACCTCTATTGCGGTGTGTACGGCGATAAGAACGCCGACGGCAACCGTGTTGCGGAGGCGGTGAAGGTGGATACCAAAACCGGTCAGATCGTAGCGAAAGTGGATCTGGAGGATGTGACAGCCGAAACTGCCACTATGTACCGCGGCGCAGGCTTTGCAGGCGATTTGTTCCTGCTGGGTACAGATGGCGGACAGAAACCGGCGATCGCTATTGACATCAACACCATGGAACTGGTGGACATTGGTGTGCACAGCAGCATCCATTACGGTGTCACGGAAGAACTGAACGGCAAGGTCTACTTTATAGCCACTGGTAAGGGCCTCCACGAAATGGATGTGAATACCCGTGAGGTCAAGCAAGTGCCGGGTTTGGAAAACGCCACCTATTTTGTCCGTTGCGGCAAGGACAACTTCGTGGATATTGGCGATCCCGTCTATCCCGGTATGTCCATCGCCACCTATTCTTCCGGCGATGCAATGCCCAGAATTTACAATATCGAAACGGGTAATGTGCGGGTGTGGTCTGACCTTCTGAATAAGAACTATGGCAACCCCACTACGATCCGTCCGATCGTACCTGGTTTGCCGGGTAGCGACGAACTGATCATCGGTGCTTATAACTCCGCTGTTTGCTCTGTATTCAACACGGCAGAGGGAAAGATCACCCATACTTTTGAGGCAACTTCTGCCCAAACCGATGCCTTTGTATGGTATGAAGGTGTTCTGTACACCGGCAACTATAATGCCTGCAATCTGACCCGCATAAACTTTGACGATCCGGACAGAAACGTTATTATGATGAGCCTCAAGAGTGAATATAAGCAGTCGCGTATTCATACTATGACCGCCGGTGGCGGCAAGGTCTTTGTCGGTTCAACGCCGGATCGCTACGAGTACGGCGGCTGCCTTGCCTGGGTGGATGTGAACACCCTGGAGCGGCATATTGAGCGAAATGTAGTTCAGGATCAGACGATCAATTGCATTGTCTATCACAATGGTTACATCTTCGGCACTTCCTCTACTGCCGGCGGCTCCGGAACGGCAGTCAGACCGGATTTGTCTGCAAAACTGTTTGTCTACGATGTGGCAAATAAGAGAAAGGTCACCGAAGTGGATCTGGCTGACTACATCCCCGGCTTGAAAACACCCATTGACTGGATCTATGGCATTGCTGCAGATCCCAAGGTGGATGAAAACGGAAAATTCTGGGGTTTAGTCTCTGAGACGTTGTTCTCCTTCACCTTTGATATGGAGACCGGTAAACTCTCCGTTAAGGAAGAACTGTCCTTTGGCAAGCAGACCTACACCACAGAATCTGGCAAAAACTGGTTCCCCAGACCCTTTGTGTTTGATGATGCAGGCTATTTGTACCTTGCCTTTGAAGGCAACGGCGGTATGCGGAAGATCAACACCAACAACGTTTCCGACAATAAGCGCATTATGGACATTACCCCAATGTACTATGCGCTGGGAACAGACGGAAATATCTATTATGTGCAAGATCGTTCGCTGATGATGTATCCCATGGATGTTACTGAGGAAGATTGGAAAACAGCAGAAGAAGTGGATGCGATCATTGGGGCATTGGATTCCAATGTGACATTGGAAAGCGAGGAATCGATCCGAAAGACCCGGGAAACCTACGATGCGCTGAACTGGAAACACAGAGCCCTGGTGCAGAATCTGGAAAAACTGGAATTTGCAGAGATCGACCTTCTGGAATGCAAGATCGATACCATCGGCGAGGTGCGTATCGAGAGTAAGGAACTGGTCTTTGACTTGATGGCCCAGTATGAGAATCTTTCTGATCGGTATCAGCGGTATGTGAAGAATGCAGAAGTGCTGCAAGAGGCATACAAAACCGTCAACGCGATTCTGGATAAGATCGAGGCGGAAAAGGTACAAAAGATGATCGATTCCATCAAAGATTTGGGAGAGATCACCCTGGAGAATGAATCGCAGATCAAGGAGATCCGGGAAACCTACGAAACCCTCACGACTATGCAGAAATCCTATGTGGATACTGCCTTGCTTTTGGATGCAGAAACGAAGATAAAGGCGCTGCGGCAAGTTCGCATTGACCGGCTGAAGGAACTGATTGCTTCCGTCGGCGATGTAACACTGGAGGATGAACCCATTATCATTGAGGCGATGGAGATCTACAACTGGATGTATATGGACGAGCGTTCCCAGGTGGATAATGAAACGCTGCTGTCTGCAGAGGCGGCGCTGAAGAAACTACAAAAGGCTGCAGCGGCGCAGGTAGACGTCTTGATTGAAAATAGCGAATACAGAGCCGCCCGGAAGGCATATAACGCCCTTACAGAAGGCTCTAAGCAGTATGTCAAGCACTATGACTATCTGCTGGCAGTAGAGGCACAGACCCAACTGATCACCATTATCGTTATCGCGGTAGTTGTGGTAGCAGGCGGCGCAGCCACATTCTTCATTCTGCGAAAGCGGAAGAAAGCCAAATCGAAGACCCAATAAACGAAAATCTCCCAGGTTTCAAAACCTGGGAGATTTTTTGTAAAGAAAACCACCTGTAGGATAAAGAATCAGCCTATAATGTGCGCTAATTGCCCATTATCGCTTCGTTTGCTTGTCGTCCATTGACTTTCGTTTTGGAATAAGGTATCATAATGTTATACTCTTTTTGGAGAATTTTCCTATGAAAAAGTTTGTTTTTACCTTCTCTCACACCGTGGTGCTGGCGTTTCTTTTATCTCTTTGCGCTGTGGGACTTTTCCACGATGCGGTAGCCTGCTTTTTCGGCGGGGCGCTGCTGTTTCTTTTGCTGGGGCGGATGGCAAAAACCGGGCATCTGGTTTTTCGCAAGAATCTAACCCTTTGGACGGTAGTCGCCATTGTAGCATTCTACGGTCTGTCTGTAATTTGGGCGCTGGATCGGGGTATGGCTTTTGTGGGTTTTTTGAAATTTTTGCCCCTTTTGCTCTTTGTGCTCCTTGCCCAGCAAGAGGAAGAGATTAAACCCCTGATGCTGAAAACCTTTCCTCCGGTGATGGCAGCGCTGACGGCGGTTACCAGTCTGCTTTCTCTGATTCCCGGTTTTGGGGAGTCGTTCCTGGTTGCCGACCGTCTTGCCGGAACGTTCCAATATCCCAATGCATACGCCCTTTTGTTGCTGGTGGCTCAGTTGTTACTGGTGGGGCAGAAAAAGTGGAATGTTTGGAACATTTCCATTCTGCTGGTGCTGGTGGCAGGACTTCTCTACACTGGCAGCCGTACGGTATTTGCCTTGGCAGTGCCGGCAAATATTGTTTTGGCGCTGTTTGCCACGGATAGAAAAAAGCGGATGCTCACTTTGAGCATTCTGGTTTCCGTTACCGCCCTGACACTGATTTTGGCGGCGGTATCCGGCTCTGCGGTGCTGGGCAGATTCCTGCGATTTTCCTTGAAGGAGAGTACCTTTGCCGGCAGACTTCTTTACTGGCAAGATGCTGCACCGCTGATTTTAAAACGCCCTCTGGGCCTTGGTTACCGGGGTTACTATTACATCCAACAGTCGATCCAAACCGGCGTGTATGCCACTATGTTCGCCCACAACGATTTTATCCAGTTGCTGCTTGACATCGGTTGGGCACCGGCGATCTTGTTGTTGTGCTTGGTAGTCC
>JAZQBF010000075.1:0-12095 GCA_045545615.1 Faecousia sp. | reverse complement strand
ACCATTAAATGGTGAAAAGTGCAAGTATTTTGCTTACATTTGCAAAAGCATTTTACAAAAACCGGGTATTGGGCGCAAGTTTGATATACTTCTCCGGAACATCTTTCTCACTAATCAAATAATCTACCGTTTTCAGATCACACTGCTTATAGCCGGCAAACTTTTCAAATTTCTCGCTGTCACATAAAAATGCGGTTTTAGCGGCATTTCGCATCATTGCCTCTTTCACTTTGACCTCCTCCAGAGAGTTGTCATAAATGACACCGTCCGGCGACACCGCCTTGGAAGAAAAAAAAGCAAAATCTGCCCGCATCTGTGAAAATATTTGGGTGGCGTTTTCTCCTATGGGGCAGCGGCGATAGCCGCTGACCCGACCGCCGGTGGAATACACCGTAATGCCCGCCGGCTGTTCTGCGCAGAGGATCTCCAAATTGTTGGTAACGATGGTCACTTTCTTCGTGCGGAACAGTTCCTGCGCCAAAAACAACGCGCTGGACGATTGGTCCAAAAACACAATATCCTTTTCCCCTACCAAGGCTGCCGCCTTTTCTGCCATTACTTTTTTCTCCCGAATACGGCTGTGCAGCCGCAGGGCAAAGGGGACGCTTCTGGCATTGCTTTTGGCAAGTTCCACGCCGCCGTAACTGCGCACCACCAGCGTCTCCTGCTCCAATTCCACCAGATCCCGACGGATGCTGGACTCGCTGGTGTAGAGCAATTTACTCAATTCTGTCACAGTTACATATTCCCTGGTGGAAAGTATTTTAAGTATCTCATTTTTTCTCTCATTTTTGAACATAACGTTCCTCCTGATCTGCTTATTTTTGCGTATCTTTCGGATATTATTTGCTCATTTGCCTATTTTTGACCATTTCTTGCGTATTTCCTACGGTCATATTATAATAATTCCATCGCAAAATGTAAAGGGTGTGTTTTCTTGGTCAACTTTGGAATTATCGGCACCGGCGTTATCGCAAAGCAACACGTTTTAGGCATTCGCAGTACGGCGTCTGCAGAATTGGTTGCGGTGTGTGATATGCATCAGGAACGGGCATCCGATTTTGCCGCCAAACACAAAATCAAAAAAGTTTACACAGACTACCGCGTTTTATTGTCCGACCCCGGCATTGACGCAATATGTGTATGCACGCCCAGCGGCACCCACGGTCAGATCTGTATGGATGCGGCGAAGGCAGGCAAGCACATTCTCTGTGAAAAGCCCATTGAAACCAAGTCTGAAAAACTGGATGCGCTGATCGCCGAAGTGGAAAAGCATAATGTAAAAATGGCTTGTGTATTTCAGCGCCGTTATGAGTCTGTGCCTATGCAGGTAAAGGCTGCGCTGGACAGCGGTGAATTCGGCAAAGTGCTGATAGCAAGCGCTTACTTAAAATACTATCGCTCACAAGATTACTACAAAAGTTCCGGGTGGCGTGCTACTTGGGAATTTGACGGTGGTGGATGCCTGATGAATCAGGGCATTCACGGCATTGATCTGATCAGTTGGCTGATGGGCGGCGTTAAGAAAGTCAACGCCATCACCAGAACGCAATTGCATCATATTGAGGTAGAAGATGCGGCGGTTGCCGCGGTGGAATACCAAAACGGCGCTATCGGCGTCATCGAGGGTTCTACCTGCACACAGCCTGCGCAGCAGAGCCGCTTTGAGATCCATTGCGAAAAGGGTTCTATTGTATTCTCCGATGCCGGCATCCTCCAATGGCACTTAAACGGTGAAGACGTTCCTTTCACAGTCGTGGAGCAAACCTCCGCCAACGACGATCCCACAAAAGTTTTGCAGAATAATCACGGCATTCTGATTGCGGAACTTGTTCACGCCATTCAAACCAACGCCCAGCCTTCCATCGGTCCGAGAGAGGCGCGAAAGGCTGTGGACACCATTCTTGCTATCTACCGCTCCTCGAAAGAGGGAAAGGAGATCTATGTATGAAAATTACCGCTGCTTCCTGCGGTTATATCCCCGAGCCTCTGGCTGCACCCTTCGGTTTTAAAGGCGGCTACTTAAGCGAACTTTGGCAGGTGGTCGCACGGTTGGAATGTGACGGAAAAGTCGGCATAGGCCCGGGCATTCAAAGTGTACTTTGGTCCGATGCCGGTGTGTTTGCCGCCAACTCTCAGGAAAAGGGCAACCAACTGATGTACGCGTTGACCCGCTATGCCTTAACTTTGGCAAAAGATATGGACTTTACCACGCCCTTTGCCCTTTTGGAGCAGTTGTTCCCCAAGGTTTGGGAATACGCCAAACAGATCACCGGACGCAAAGACCTGCGGGCGACTTTCGCCTTGAACGCCCTGGTGCCGGTAGACTTTGCCGCATGGCAACTGTACGGAAAACTCCGGGGTACGGAAAACATTCTGGATCTCTTGACTCCGGAAATGGCTGCGCCCCTTTCCGGAAAGCAGGATAAACTCTGTTCCATTCCCCTGGTCAGTTACGGCTTGGACTCCGATGCAGTAAAGAAACTCATCGATGACGGCTATTTCTTCCTGAAAGTGAAGATCGGCTCTGATCCGGAAAAGGACGGAGATCCGGAAAAGATGCTCGCCTGGGATATGCAGCGGCTGACCCAGATCCATACGGTCGCAAAGGATATGCAAACTCCTTACACCGAATCCGGTCATATCCCCTATTACTTAGATGCCAACGGTCGTTATGACAGTAAAGACCGCTTAAAACGGCTTTTAGACCACGCAGACAAGATCGGCGCGTTGGAGCGGATCGCCATTTTGGAAGAGCCTTTCCCAGAGGAGTATTTGGCAGATGTTTCCGATTTACCGGTACGGATCGCCGCCGACGAGTCTGCCCATACCGTAGAAGACGCTGTTGCACGGATGGGTTTGGGCTACAAAGCAATTGCTTTGAAGCCCATTGCAAAAACCCTTTCTATGACTTTGCAGATTTTGCAAGCCGCCTATCAGCGGGGCATTCCCTGCTTCTGCGCCGACTTGACGGTAAACCCCTGGATGGTGGACTTAAACAAAAACATCGCCGGTCGCATCAGCACCCTTCCCGGTATGAAGATCGGCGTTTTGGAATCCAACGGCTCACAGAATTATGTAAACTGGGAGCAGATGGGAAGCAACCACCCCTGCTTCGGAAAGTGGGATACTGCGCCAGCAGATGGCATTTATACGGTAAATGATACTTTTTATGGTAGAAGCGGCGGTCTGTTTGCTAAAAATGACTATTATGACATACTTTCCAAAAGTGAAATGAGGTAATAACTATGAAGAAAATCGTATTTTTGATGGCGCCTTTCCGGCAGGAAAAGATTTTTGGTGAAAAGTATTTTGCCCAGATGCGTCCCTATGGCGAACTGTTTTTCTATGACCGTCCCGATTTTGAGGACCGGGCATATGTTTTGGACTTTGTTAAGGGCGCCGACTACATCATCACTTCCTGGGGCAGCCCCGCTATTGAAAAGGACATTTTGGATGTATGTCCTGATCTGGTTGCCGTTATGCACGCCGCCGGTTCACCCAAGCCTGTGATCTCTGATGAACTGATCGCGCGAAAGATCCGGGTCACCTACTCTGCGATTGCTCTGGGTGAGGGCGTTGCGGAAACGGCTTTGACTATGGCGATTTCCGCAATCAAAGGTCTGTTTATCCTGCCCCGGCACACTGCCAACGGCGAATGGAACGAGTGTAAACTGCTGGCAAGAGATTTTTATGACATCACTGTGGGTGTTATCAGCGCCGGTTTTGTAGGCAGCCACATGATCAAATTGCTGCAGAACTTCAATGTGGATGTTCTGCTGTATGACCCCTTTGTGTCCGAAGATCGGGCAGCGGCTATGGGCGCAAAGAAAGCAGAACTGGACGAGTTACTTTCCGTTTCCGATGTGATCACCATTCACGCCCCCTCTATTCCTGCTACCGACAATATGCTGAACGCAACAAACTTGCCTCTCATTAAAGACGGCGCTGTGCTGATCAACACCGCCCGTGGCAGCATCATTGACGAAGCCGCACTGATCGCAGAGTTGAAGAAAAACCGTTTCTTCGCCTGCATTGATGTGACTGATCCCGAACCTCCCGCTGAGGACAACGAACTGCGCAAACTGTCCAATGTGGCGCTGACGCCCCACATTGCCGGCGCCATTGCCAACGGTCAGAAGCGGATCGCCAAGCACATTTGCGAAGAACTGACCCGCTGCGAAAACGGCGAGAGAATGCGCACGGAATTGGACCCCGAAAAATTAAGCACTATGGCCTAAGCCGGGATGCCCCGGCTGGCAATTTCGTTACCAACGCGAATCATTGTTTACCTTCCGTTATAATGCTCGGTAACAAACAGACAATCTTCAAATCCAAGTTTGTTGGGTTGGGATGCCCCGGCTGGCAATTCGGCGGCGAGTCGCCGCTGACAATTCGTTACCAACACGAATCAATGTTTATCTTCCGCTATTATGCTCGGTAACGAACTACCCTGCTAAACGCCTTTTGTGCAAGAATTGTAATCTTTTTTACAACCGGGGTTATTGACCCCGGTTGTATTTTCTGTTATGCTTAAAGAAAAATGTAAGGAGTTTGTATATGAAACACCCCTTTTTGCTTTCTATTATTTCTGATGAAATATCCCAGGATGCCGCAGTTGCCATCGCCCTGGCGAAAGAACATGGTCTTGACGGCGTTGAACTGCGCAGTGTGTGGGATGTTCCGGTGGAACTGTTGCCTGCTGAAAAAACTGCGCAACTGAAATCCATGCTGGCAGATGCGGGTCTGAAAGTATCCGGCATTGCCTCTTCCTTCTTGAAAGAGGATTGGGGCGTAGATGACCGGGAAAAGTTTGACCGTCTGGTAAAAGCCTGCCACGATTACGGTTGCGACCATATGCGTGGTTTCAGTTTCTGGAAAAGCGACGATTATTCCGATGAAAAATTTGCCGCATATCTTGCCAAATACGATGAACTGCTTGCCGCAGAGGGCTTGACATTGATGCTGGAAAACGACCCCTCGGTAAACTTGTCCACCGGTTTGGAACTGGCTCGTTTCTTTGGTGCGTATGATTTCAAGAACATCGGCATTCTCTGGGATCCGGGCAATGACATCTATACTTGCGGTGATGCCGTAAAACCCTATCCTGACGAATACAACGCACTCCGGGGCGCTGTCCGCCATGTACACATCAAAGACGGCGTACATAACGGCAAAGAAGGTATCGGCGTTGCCCCCGGCGACGGCTGGCTGGACATCACCGGTCAACTGAAGGCTTTGGCAGATGACGGCTATACCGGCTGGATCGCTTTGGAGCCTCACTTCCGTTTGGAAGGCGAGATCGACGAAGAACTGCTCAAGCGCCCCGGCGGCGCGGCATTCTCCGAAGGCGGTTTTGAACCCTCGAAACTGGCGATGGAGCGTATGAACGGATTTTTAAAAGAACTGTTTTAATAAAAGAGATCAAAGGAGCCGGCGAGACAAACAAATCGAACCTGTCGGCGTACATAGGTACGGTAAGGTTCGATTTGTGCAGTAAGGCAAAACACCTTGTGTAAGCAAGCCTTTTCTGCTTGATTGAGATTGCCACACCAGTGACATCGGTCACTGGTTCGCAATGACACATCTTTGCATTGTACGTTATAGCGGAAGAAAATACTTGCTTTATGCGCGTAACGATAGCCTGCCGCTACATACCTGTGTTTTGACGATCGGCGGCTTTTTTGACGCTCTGAAGGAGGCTTGCAGCGCAAGCCTCACAATAATCAATTCTCAGCGGGTGTATGTTTTGAGGATCTCGGTAGGACCGGTGAGGTAGAGCCCATCGGAGGTTATCTCCACCGTTAAGATGCCGCCCCGGTTTTCGCAGGTGAGTCTGCCTGCCGGGAGCAGACCTTGTTCTTTCAGGGTCACTGCCACCGAGGCGCATCCCGTGCCGCAGGCAAGGGTATAATCTTCCACGCCCCGCTCGTAAGTGAGAATGCGGATACGGTCATCACTCAGCCGGGCGAATAGATTGACATTCACCCCTTTGGGGAAAGCGGGATCCTGTCGCAAAGACAGCGAAAGAGAACGCAGTTTTTCCGCGTCGGCAAAGTCCAGTTGGGGCAGTTGGGTGATGCTGTGGGGGACGCCCGGGTCGCCCAGTTCCACATAGGCGGCGTTTTCTGTCCGGTGCAGGTCTATAATGCCCGGGTCATTGAGTTTGATCCGGTAGGTGTCTTCCGACAGACGCCAACCGTAAACTGTGCCGGCATCGGTCTGCACCGTCATTTCCGCCGGAGCGATGCCAAGGTCATAAGCAAAGCGGCAGATACACCGGGCGCCGTTGCCGCACATCTCACCGCGGAGACCGTCGGCGTTATAAAAATGCAGGCGGAAATGGTGGGTATCGGAATGGTCCAGGGCGAGAAAACCGTCAGCGCCGGTTTCTGCGCAGAGGGACACAGCAAGGGTTTGCAGATCGAGGTTTTGATCCCGCGCATCGATCACCGCAAAATCGTTGCCGGCGCCGCTGATATGGTACACTTTCATAGTGCTACCTCCGGATAAAAATTACAATCCCCCAGTCAAATTATCTGGGATAATTTGACAGCCCCCTTTACACAAGGGGGCCTTTGGGTCGGGTTACTTTAATAGGTCCTGCATCGTGTACAGACCGGGTTTTTTGCCACACAGGAATTGGGCGGCTTTTATTGCGCCGTCGGCGAACATACCCCGGTCGTGGGCTTCGTGGCGGAGGGTGAGGGTCTGGGAGTGGGTGCAAATGTGGATCTCGTGGATGCCTACCACATTGCCCATACGCAGCGCCTGGATGCCAATGTCATCTTTTTGCCGCTTGCCTTCGCCGGCTCTGCCGCAGACTTTTTTCGCCTGGGGACGGACTTCCTTTACCGCCTCGAAAAGCATATTGGCTGTGCCGCTGGGGGCGTCCACTTTCCGATTGTGATGGACTTCCACGATCTCAATATCCGCATCCGGGAAGGCGGCGGCAGCCTCTTTGGCAAGGGTACACAAAACGGCGATGCCGACGCTCATATTGCCGCTGTAAAATACAGGGATCTCTTTGGCGGCGGCGTAGATCAGTTCCTTTTCTTCTGCAGTGTGACCGGTGGCGCAAACAACAGCGCCGCAACCGGATTCTTTTGCAAAAGTAAGTACATCGGCAACAGCGCTGTGGTGGGAAAAGTCGATCACTGCGTCACAGTCACACTTGCCCAGTTCCCGGAAGGTTTTGGGCACGCCGTTTTCTCCGTCCAGGCTGACCAGACCGGCGATGCTGCCGGGAAGTTTGTCTTGCAAAATGCGACCCATAGCGCCGTTGGCGCCGCAGATAATGGCTCTCATTTCAGTACCCCCAGCCGACGCATTTCCCCAAACAGACGCTCCCGGTTTTTCGGCTCCATAGGCGTCAGGGGCAGGCGCAGGTGTTCTTCACCGAAGCCCATAGCGGCTACCGCTGCCTTGGCGGGGATGGGGTTGACTTCGCAGAACAGGGCGTTTACAAGACCCAGCACATCTTTTTGCAGTTGGGCAGCGCCTGCCAGGTCGCCGGCAAAGAATTTATTTGCCAGTTGGGCAGATTCTTTGGGCATTACATTGGACAGCACGCTGATACAGCCAACGCCGCCCATAGCCATCATCGGCACAGTCAGGGCATCTTCGCCGGAGTAAAGGTCGATCTTGTCGCCGCATTTGGCTAAGATCTCTACCACCTGCGCCATATTGCCGCTGGCTTCTTTGATGCCGCAGATCTTCTCGTGCTGGGCAAGGGTCGCCACCGTGTCCGGCAGCATATTACAACCGGTGCGGCTGGGTACATTGTAAAGGATAACGGGTTTTTCCGATGCGTCGGCAACGGCGCTGTAGTGGGCGATGAGACCGCCCTGGGTCGCCTTGTTATAGTAAGGAGTGACAGCCAAAATGGCGTCGGCGCCGTCGTCACAGGCGGATTTGGTAAAGTCCAGAACGTGCTCGGTGTTGTTGGTGCCACATCCGGCGATCACCGGTACGCGACCGTTGACCTGCTTTACGGTGAAGCGGATCACCGCTTTCCGCTCTTCCGGGGAGAGGGTGGCGCTTTCGCCGGTGGTGCCTACGGCAACCAAGCCGTGGATGCCGTTTTCAATTTGGAATTCGATGAAACGCTCTAAGGTATCATAGTCTACGCCGGTGGTGGTCATAGGCGTGACCATAGCGGTGGCGTAACCTTTAAAAACGGTGTTTTTCATAGAAAAACCTCCTTGTATCGATGCTTATGTATACTTACATATATACTCTACCACAAAATGCGAATATTGACAAGAAGCAAAAAGAAAAGCCGCTGCGGGTGCAGCGGCTTTTGATCACAGGGGGGACTGCTTGATCTTTGCGTATCTTCTGGGATACTGGGCAGGGGTGGGGGCGGTCTTTTTGAAGACTAAGATCTTATGGTCTGCCCCGTCGATGGGGAACACCTCTGTCCGCTCCAGTTTCAGACCTAACCGGCGGATGGCGTTTTTGGCTTCGGAGATTTCTTCCTCTGCGGCGATGCCTTTCAGCGCCAGCACATAGCCGCCTGGTTTTACATAGGGGGCGGTGAGTTCCAAAAGGATATTCAGCCGGGCAACGGCGCGGCTGGTGGCCACATCGTATTGTTCCCGGCGCTCTGCCACCGCCTCTTCTGCCCGGGCGGTGATGCAGGTGGCATCTACGCCCAACTGGGGCAAAACGGTCTGCAGCCAGTTCATTCGTTTACCCAAAGAGTCCAGCAAGGTCACATCCGCATCCGGACAGGCGATCTTGATGGGCACGCCGGGAAATCCCGCGCCGCAGCCTACATCGATGATCTTTTTGCCCCGTAAGTCCAGCACTTTCAGTGCTGTGACAGAGTCTGCCAGGTGGCGCATGGCTACCTGGTCCGGCTGGGTGATGGCGGTGAGGTTCATTACCTCATTTTGTTTCACCACTGCCGCGCCAAAGGCGCAGAGGGTCTTTTGGGTGGTTTCGTCCAGAGAAATACCCAGGGAAATAAGGGTCTGGGAGAGGATAGTGAGCATCCGGTCCATAGGTTATTCCCCTGCAGGTACGGTGGCGTCGGCAGGATCGGTAGGCTCAGTACCCAGGGTGATCAGATCCACCTGGGATTCATCGTAGGGGTCAAAAGCCTTTTCCTCTTCCACGATGGTGGGGAGGATCACCTCTTGATAGTGCCAACTGGTGAGCAAGTCGGTAATGGTGGGTTCGGGGGCAGCATTTTCTTCGTCCTTGGCTGCCAGCAGGTAGATGTTGTTAAATCCGCCCTCTGCCTGCACTTCCATAGGGTCTTTATAGAGCATCCAGAAGGATTCGTAATCGATAATATCCTGGGACAGTTTGTCGCTCATACCGGCCCGCAGTTCGCTCAAGGCGGTTTTTGCGGCAGAGCCGGAGTCCGCCTCCAGATCCCGGTAGCAGTACAAATACGCCATAAAGTAGGCAGAGTACCGGAACTGGACGCTGCTGTTGGCGTCGCAGGCTAAAAATGCGGCGAAATTGGCATCCCGGTCGTTGACAATGATCATCCGGTGCGCCATTTCGTGGCAGATGGCAAAGGGCATACTGATGGCGGGGATCTGGGGATTCACCGCAGATTCGCCGGTGATGGAAACGGTGACACCGGTGACACCCCGCTTGGTGAAACTGTCAGCCCAGCCCAATTCTTTTACCGGAACGGTAGAACCGGCGAAAATGGAGATGGCTTTGTCATAAGTCATGGTGTGGAAACCGTCGGCAGCCTGGGTCGCAAGTGTCTCAAAATCGTCGAAAGCCACAGTGCCGTCGGCATTTCTTTGCACCTGCTCTGCCAAATCGTTGGCTTTGTCACGGTAGTAAGTGGCAGCGGCGACCCGCTGGGAAACGGTGACATCCGCCATTTCCAGACGAATATCGTCTGCCAAAGGACCTGCGTGGAAATTCAGACCGTAAAGACCGGTGTGGAGCAAAAGCGCCAAACTGGCTGCTGCCAGCACCCAGCCGAACCACTGAAACGGATTCCACCGCAGCACCACCATCAGCACGATGGAGGCAAGCACCGCCATACCCACTGCCAGCAGCAACACCTGCCATACGCAGAAAGGAACTGCGCTGCTCCACTGGGTGAGGAACGTCTGGATCAGACGGGTGATATAGGGATAAACCATATCCACAAGTTCTGTGTGTGTCTGGGCAAATGCCGTGAGCGCCCAACTCATAGCGCCCAAAACGCCGGCAACCAAATAGCCGCGCCAATATTTCATTGGAGGACACCTCCTGACAGATTATTTCAAATATTACCAAATAGTATAACACAAAAAATCCGTTTTGTCTGCCCCTAATTGTGAATTTTTATTCCGCCAGCACGCCGTCACGGAAAAGGGCGGTGATTTTCAGCGGTTTTTCGGTGTTGGCAGATGCGGCGCACCGGGTGTAGACCTTGGTGTAATTGGGGGCGTGACCGGTGAAGTAGTCTTCTTCCGGCTCTTCAAAAAGTACTTGCTGCACCGTGCCGATAAGACTCTCCCGGTAGCGGCGGCTCATTTCCTCCGCTACGGCGATGGCTGCCTTGCTCCGCGCCTCTTTTACGGCGTTGGGGTGCTGCCCGGGCATTTTGTCCGCAGGGGTGCCGGGGCGGCGGGAGTAGGGGAAAATGTGCATTTGGGCAAAGGCGCATTTTTGGATAAAGGCAAGGCTCTCAGAAAATTCTTCCTCTGTCTCGCCGGGAAACGCCACGATCATGTCCGTGGTGATGGCGCAACCGGGGAAATATTCTTTCAGCAGGTTTACGCTATGGAGATACCGGGCGGTATCGTATTTTCGCTTCATACGGGTAAGAACACTGTCGCAGCCGGACTGCATAGACAGATGAAAATGGGGGCAGATGTTGGGCAATGCCTGGATCTGCCGGCAAAATTCTTCTGTGATGATCCGGGGCTCTAAAGAACCCAGCCGCAGCCGCAGATGGGGCACGGCGTGGCTCTCCGCCGTTAAGAGGGTGGCAAGGCTGGGCTTGCCCGGCAGGTCTACGCCCCAGGAGGCGATCTCAATGCCGGTGATCACCACTTCCCGGTAGCCTTTTTCAGATAGTTCTTTTGCCTGGGTCACTACCGTGTCCACAAGTGCAGAACGCACCGGCCCACGGGTGTAGGGAATGATGCAGTAGGTACAGAAATTGACGCAGCCGTCCTGAACTTTCAACATTCCCCGGGTGCGGTCTTCCAAACCGCCGGCGGGGAGGATCTCAAAATCGCGGCGTTTTAAGGCTTCGTCCAAAAGTGTGGGGATCTCGGCTTTTTGTGCAGGAAACAGAGACAAAAGTTCATCGATAAACGCCTCCCGGTGGGCGCTGCCGCCGATCAAGTCTACCCCCAGGGCTTTCACTTCTTCTGCTGCGTGCTGGGGGTAGCAGCCGCACACGGCGATCACAGCCTGGGGGCGCTCCCGGCGGATGCGGCGAATGAGATTGCGGTTTTTCTTGTCCGCCACGGCGGTGACGGAGCAGGTATTGATAATATACCCGTCGCAAGGGGTTTCAAATCCTGCCACCGTATGCCCACGGGCAATGAGCAGTTGCGCCATCGCCTGGGTCTCATATTGATTGACTTTACAGCCAAGGGTGTAAAAAGCAAATGTCATAATATCACCAAAAAAATAATCTTGCTACATTATACAATATATTTTTTCATTTGTACAGAGAAAGACAAACTTCGGTTTATCGAGCAGTTGGTTAGGCGCACGATCCAGAGGCCCCCTTGTGTAAAGGGGGCTCCGCGAAGCGGTGGGGGATTGTGTTACGGATTTACAGGAAGTGCTTGTGGGCGTCGTAGATTTTTTGCGCAATCCCTCCGAGCGAAATCAAAGATTTCGCCCACCTCCCTTTACACAAGGGAGGCTTTGCGAGTGCGGTGCGTAATTTGAAACAACTCGATAAACGGTCATTTGAAGATATGCTTTTTGTTCGTTACCGAGCGATATACCGGAAGGAAAACATTGATTCGTGTTGGTAACGAATATGCCTGCCGGGGCATCCCGGCTATTCTACTTCGGAGAGTTCGATGGTCATTTCCTTCTTGGGGATCAGGAAACGGCGGGTGGCGAACAGACCGGCGATACACAAAATGCTGGCAATGTTGCTGATG
>JAZQBF010000074.1:0-19957 GCA_045545615.1 Faecousia sp. | reverse complement strand
GCAAATGCTACTTCCACCCGAATTCTATAACGCTCCCGAACTGCTCCGTAATCATAATCATATTCATAACTAATAACATTACTTTGGGAACCGATTTCAGGAAGAATATCCCCATATTCTTGATATTCACACGAATTAATTACAGCGCTATCCAATTTTGCATAATGGTTGACATCCATTGTATGGGACGTAATACCACATCGCATCATCGCTGCAGAGAAAAACGATATGGGAAGAAGTATAAACAAAGCAACAATACACAACCAATAAGCAATCCGTTTTTTTAGTGCAGTATGTCTCGAAAGCGTTGCTATCGCGACTATGCATAATAGAAGCGGGACTATGACAGCAATTGCAATTGTCATCCAAAAATATCTTTGATTACTAACTGCAGGATATAAGTATTCGTAGTCGATGTTAACCCATAACGCATATACAACAAAAATACCAAAATGTAACAAAAACAAAAGAATGGCTAAACCGGTATAAATAAACTTATTTCGAGCCTTCATAATCACGCCACCTCCCCTAAGAATTTTCTAAGTTTAAGGGTTTCAAACCATCCCTTTGCCCCTACTACAACTGAGCAGTAAAATCTGCCGCAATAATTTGAAAGTCCCCGGTGTTTTGATTATACGATAAAATACTTTTCGCATAGCCGATTCCGTCCGCATGAGAAAACAGAGAAGTATACTGCATACATTCAATTTCAAACACGCCGTCTTGGTCTATGTCCTTCGGCATGAAAGTAAAGAAACTGTCGCACCATATCGAGGTGTTTTTCGTACATTTTCCGTTTTCATCGAATATTTCAGAAACATATCGTCCGGAAATATCTATGATCGCATTGCAATCAGCAAATCTATTCGTAATTTTTAATTGATAATTGGGTAAAAACACACTTTCATAACCGGTATCAAACCGATCATCTTTACTTGCAGGCAAACTTGTATCAGAATTAAAAATTTCTTGGAGAAAATCACTCTCAAATTTAAAAATGCGGGATAAATACTGTCCGGCACCACCGGCTAAGCCTACTGTTTGCTGAATAATAATTTCATCCGTTGTGTCGCCATCAACATCGCATACATACATGCTTTGATCGTAACACGCGATTTTTAGATCGTATAAATATGTAGATTCTGCTGTTTCTACCGCTAAATATGCGTTGTATGGTACTTGCTCTTGGGGTTGAGAACATAAAAGATAATATGAGATTTCCTTTTTTTCAACAATCGCTTGAAAAACTACTACATTTTCCAGACCTGCCTCTGGCAGGTCAAAAGGTTGCGCTTGATCTGCATCGTAAAAGGATTTCAGTTTTGTTGTAAGATGCATAGAAGTCCATGAAACATTTACAGAATCTTCTGTCTGAGAAACTGTATTTTTCTCTGGAGCAGAGGCAATGCTTTCTTTTTGTTCTGTGTTCGGGTTTTGGCAACCAAATAAGAACAGCATACAAAGAATTATCGCAACCACAAAATGCAGGCAAATCAGTCTTTTCATATTTCCAACTCCCTTCACGTAGCATACGTAGCATAGGGGACGGTTCTGTGTGCTATTGTCCCCGGGATGTTACTTTTCAAAAGGGTTCACGCAAACCGTCCCCTTGTCCCTGCGTCAACACACAGAACCGTCCCCTGTGCTATTTCTCCATTCTGTCCACAAATCGCATATCCGTTTGTTTTTCGTATTCCTTTGGATCAATTGCAAATTTATCAAAGAAATAATTGAGTCCACCGGTGGTCGCTCCACCACCGTCATACATTCCCAATACATAGAATATGACTCGTTGTTCGACTTCAGAGAATAAAACCAACCCCACTTTTGCATTTCCTATAAAAAATTCATTTTCACCATAATTACTACCTAAATGCAACAAATTTGCAACATAGTATGCTTGGTACGAAGGATCAAAATAAAAAGGCTCACAGATATTATCCCCAATGGTATTTGCAATAAAATCAGAATATTTTTCTGTGTCTTGTATTACAAATTCCAAATACATCTCAAATGCGTAAGTGTCGAGTTTTTTTGCTTTATAGTGATAAGTTACATCTGAAAAGTATTCTTCAATTTTTTCCGGAAAAAACGAAGACACGAATTTTTGTGGACCTTCGTTATCGTAATTTCCCTTTACTACGCCGTAATCAGCAATATCGTTGGTTTCGTATACAGGCGCTGGTCTATGTAACATATACATACACGAAGAGAACAGAAGAATAATAACCAACACGATGATACCAAGGCATCCTAATTTCTTTCTCGTATCCATATTAACCTCCGGTAAGCAACAATTTATTATGTGTCCATAAGTCTTGTTTGGCTATATTCGGATACAGCAATTCAAATATGCGTCGCAGGTGCGATCTTGTCATTCTGAGCCGGTGGAACACCGGCGTAAGAATCCGTAATCCCAGTTTCTTAGGATAGAAAAGAAACGGATTGCCACGGGCGGCAAGCCGCCCTCGCAATGACACACCGGGTCGTGATGCGTGTCATAGGCGAAGATATAATGCTGGGGGCGGGCAACCGCCCCCTTAGTTATGCGATTGCATCAACACACAGAACAACCGTCCCCTGTGCTACTTGCCCCTCGTCTTGTGTTCCACAATGTTTTAATAATCGCGCCATTAAAAGCAATCCCTAGAAGCGTTCGAAAAACAAGATTTCCAAAAAACAGCGTTATAATTAAACTTACGATTTCTATTGAATAACAGATCATTAGAATCGGTGTAAATCGTACAGACCATTTATGGTTTATGATACAAAAAAGTGAAAAAACAACAAGCAGAACGACAAAAACGAGCATCAGTGTCACGGATAGAATAAGGATACCTTTCGGAATGCCATCATAGGCTATTGCCCCCAGAAGGAGCGGCGAATAAAGCCCAAACGGGAAAAGCAGCCCAAAAAGCACTTGTGGAAAAACAAACACCAGTATTGTAGAAAGCATTTTTGCTACAAGTAATATTTTTAAGTTGATAGTATTAGAAAAGCATTTCACGAACAGCCCCCCTTTATTCTTAAAAATGGGTGGATAGACTATACAGTCCGTTTTATTCTATACTCCCGAAGGGGACAAGGGGGACGATTCGAAACCACTAAAAAATGTAGGTTTTTTAGGCGTTTTCGGACGGTTCTGTATGCTATTGTCCCCGGGATGTTACTCTTCAAAAGGGTTCACGCAAAACCTTCCCCGTGTCCCACTAGGAAGCCAAATCCCATTTGATTACCGGGAACGGCGTATATGTTGGTTGCGGATCTGCATTCCAGGGAAGACCGGAATTCTGATTGCTATATACAGAACTGTTTGCGGTAGAACTTCTTGATTCGGTTTCTTTACTTTCGCCGCAATAATAGCATATCTTTTGACCGACAGCGGCCTCCACGAAAAAATGCACATCCTTCTTAGGCGGGGTAATTTCCCGGGTTTGATGTTTACATACATTGCAGATCAATTCTTTCACACCATTGCTGGTACAGTTTCCGGTCACCTCAACTAATATCCGATAGTCATGCTCTGCCAGCGAAGTCTTCGTCACCTGCACATAGTTACACAAACTGCAGGTATTCGTTATCTCACCTTGCTCCACACAAGTAGATGCCTTTGTCTGCTCGCTGACAAATTGGTGTTCATTACTGATACCGATAGTCGTTTCCGACACATCACCGCATATTGTACATACCATCTGCTGCAACCCCGGCTGGACGCAGTCTGCCGGGGTAATGACCTGCCCGGCACCGTAGGTGTGGGCGAGCATCGCTACCGGCTCGGTGTACTGATGTCCGCATCCGGTGCAGGTATACTGACGCACCCCTTCCTTTGTGCAGGTGGGTTCTATGGTGATCTGCCCTGCATCGTAACTATGGTCGAGCATATCAACTTCCTGCGTATAGCGGTCATTGCATAGGCTACAGTTGCGCATACACAGTCCTTTTTCTGTGCAACTGGGCTCCTTGGTGATCTGATCCACATACACATGGGCGCAAGGTCTGGGCGCCGTCAAAAAGCACACCGATGCCACAACGCACAGCACCGCCGCCGCAATAATAAGCCAAAAAGCAGGCTTTTTATACGAAAGAATTGCGCGGACACGGCTCTTTACCCCCACTTCGCCAAAAGCCACCGGGCAAGTAAGGATCCGGACTCTGTGCACACTGCACTGCGCCAGATTCAAAGAATATTCCTTTCTCCCCTGCAGATCCATGGCTTTAATGACCTTTTCATCGCAGGCAGACTCAATATCCCGGCACAGTAAAATGTAGGCAAGCCACAAAAGGGGATTAAACCAGTACACCGCCAAAAGCACATAGCCCAGCGGCTTCCACCAGTGATCCCGCCGCCGCAAATGTGCTCTTTCATGGGCAAGAACCGATGCTGTGCACTTATCATCCATTCCAGAAGGCAAATAGATGCGCGGACGGAAAACGCCTAACACAAAGGGGCTATTCACATAATCGCAAATATAAACCCCCGATTCCGTTTCTATTGCCGCTGCTACTTTTCTGTGCAGCAACATATAGGAAACGGCTCCATACAAAATCATGGCTACAGCACCCACAGCCCAAACGATCGCCAGAATCCTTATAAAACCGGACATATCTCCGATTTTATCTACCAACGGATTAATAGCCAGGTTTACCGTAGGGATGCCGGTCTGCACCCGGGGTATCTGGGCATTGGTAATGTCCACCGGAATAGGCTGGACGCTGGGCAGCAAACTCAAACGACTCACCGGCGTCACCGGCAGCACCAAACGCAGCCCCACAACACTCCACAAAAGGCAGGTGATCCATTTCGGTGCTTTTCGTATCGCCAACCGCACCAACAACAGCCCCAATACGATCCAACCTGCCGTAATACCCATATTAATCAACTGTAAAAACACAGTTTCCATGGTCAATTCTCCTCAAAGTTGCGAATCAATTCCTTGATCTGCTCCAGTTCTTCGGCAGAGATAGACTTTCTGGAGGCAAATGCGGCAATAAATGCAGGCAATGATCCTTCAAATGTCTTTTCGACAAATTCTTCACTCTGCATCGCCACAAATTCTTCCTTGGAGATCACCACAGTCACCTGACTGTTTTCAACCTTGAATATACCGCCCTCACACAGTTTTTTTAGCACGGTATATGTAGTGGTACGCTTCCAGTTCAGTTTCTCTGCGCAAAGTGAAATCAGCGCTGCCGTAGAAAGCGGTGCATTCTCCCAAACAATGTTTGCAAAATATGTTTCCACCGTACCTAATGTTAATTTGGGCATAACGCCATCTCCCCTTTCTTATACTTTCTAACCATAGTCTATCATTAATAGACACTTATGTCAACAGTTAATAAAAAAAGAACATCATGCAACACATGATGCTCTTTTCTATGCAAATTTTTAGCCCTTAAATTGGGGTTGGCAGGTGAGGTTGACACCCAGGCGCTTAAATATCTTCTCGTCCACCGCAGACAAGATCACAGAAGAGTGAACTTCGCAACCGCGAAGTTTATAAAGTTGCTCCATGGCTTTTTCCGCTCTGGGGTCGGTGGCGGCAGAGATAGACAGGGCGATCAGTACCTCATCGGTATGCAGGCGGGGATTTCGGTTGCCCAAATGGTCAACTTTCAAATGCTGGATAGGATCGATGACTTCCGGGGCAATGAGATGCAGGCTGTCATCCAGATCTGCCAATGCCTTAAGGGCATTAAGCAGCAGTGCAGAAGATGCACCCAGCAGGTCGGATGTTTTGCCGGTAATGATCTTGCCGTTGGGCAGTTCCATTGCCGCCGCAGGCTTGCCGGTCTGCTCTGCTCTTTCCAGTGCCGGTGCGACCACTTTTCGCTGATCTGCGCTGATACCGGCTTTTTTCATCAGCAGTTCCAGTTTGAATACCTGGGCATCGGTCGCCTTACCCTGCTTTTGGTCGCACAGCGCCGCATAGTACCGCCGGAGGACCACCTGGCAAGACGCTTCCCGGGCGCCTGTATCGTCGATAATGCAGTTGCCTACCATATTCACGACCATATCCGTGGGGGATTTATAGGGACACTCGCCCAAGATCCGCTCAAACATAGTCACCAGCACCGGGAACGCTTCCACATCCCGGTTGTAGTTGACGGTGGTTTTATTATAGGCTTCCAAATGGAAGGGGTCGATCATATTCACATCGCTTAAATCTGCCGTCGCCGCCTCGTAAGCCAAGTTCACCGGATGATTCAGCGGCAGATTCCACACGGGGAATGTTTCAAACTTGGCGTAGCCTGCCTTCACTCCCTGTTTATGCTCGTGGTAAAGTTGGCTCATACAAGTTGCCAATTTACCGCTGCCGGGTCCGGGCGCAGTAACCACCACCAGTTCCCGGGTGGTTTCAATAAAATCATTTCTGCCATAGCCAGCATCGCTGACGATATAGGGAATATTAGCAGGATAACCGGGGATATCATAATGATGATAGACTTTAAGACCCATAGACTCCAGCCGTGACTGGAATGCTTTTGCCGCAGGCTGATCGTTAAACCGGGTCAGCACCACCGAACTGACATACAGCCCAAAATCCCGGAACACATCGATCAGACGGATCACATCCCGGTCATAGGTAATGCCCAGGTCGCCCCGGACTTTGTTCTTTTCAATGTCGCCGGTGTTGATGGCAATGACCATCTCCACCTTATCTTTCAGTTGCAACAGCATCTGCAGTTTGCTGTCCGGCTTGAATCCGGGCAACACACGGGAGGCGTGGTTATCATCATACAGTTTACCGCCAAACTCCAGATACAGTTTACCGCCAAATTGCTCGATCCGGCTGCGGATATGGGCAGACTGGCTTTGAATATACAGTTCGTTGTCAAACGCTATCTTTGCCATACGCTTTTCTCCTCTGGCCAAAAAGTATCACTTCCCCTATTGTATAAGAAAGCGCCGAAAATAGCAAGTGATTTTCGACACTTTCCCACGGGTTTTTTCGTTGACAGTGGGTGCGCCTTATGCTACATTTGATATATATTATATAAGGAGTGGGCTATATGAATCCCTATTCCCGCACAGAACTGCTTTTGGGCAGCGATGCGATGCAAAAATTAAAAAATGCCACCGTCGCCGTTTTTGGTCTCGGCGGTGTAGGCGGTTATGTGGTGGAAGCGCTGGCAAGAAGCGGCGTAGGCGCTTTGGAATTGATCGACCACGATACCATTAGTTTGACCAATATCAACCGGCAAATTCTCGCCACCCGGAGCACCGTCGGGCAAGGTAAAGCAGAAACCGCAAAAATGCGGGTATTGGACATCGACCCGAACATCCGGGTAACTGCCCGCACTGTTTTTTACGGTCCCGATACTGCTGCCGAATTTGATTTTACCGAATACGATTATGTGGTAGATGCCATTGACACCGTCACCGGCAAACTGGCGCTGGTCACAGCCGCCCAAGCAGCAGGCACACCCATTATCAGCAGTATGGGCACCGGCAACAAGTTAGACCCCACCAAATTCCAGATTGCAGATATTTCCAAAACATCCGTATGCCCCCTTGCCCGTATTATGCGCAAGGAATGCGCCAAACGGGGCATTAAACACTTAAAAGTTTTATTCTCTACGGAAGACCCGCTGCCCACCTGCCCTGATCCGGGAGAAGAACTTCCGGAAGGCCGCCGGGCGCTTCCCGGCAGTGTGGCATTTGTTCCCTCTGTGGCAGGTTTGATCATCGCCGGCGAAGTAATTAAGGATTTAACGAAATAAATTGTCCACGACTGGCGAAAAAGATCCGCTGCCTCAACATATAGTTCCCTACGCAGCGAGAGATTTTTTGTCAGACGAAGGTTGCAAGAACCCATCATACTTTGTGTATATGGGTTCTTGCAAAACGCACGGCTGGCGAAAAAGATCCGCTGTAAAAAAAAGACCAACCCGCTTGGGTTGGTCTTTTTTAATTAGGGATTCAGGCAGGCGCCGGAAGATGCAAAATTGTATGTTTTCGCGCCAACCTTGACCGAGCCGGTCGCCATTGCACCACTACTGTGGAAGTAGTACCAGGTACTGCCCAGTTTCAGCCAGCCGGTTTTCATCGCGCCGGAAGATGCAAAGTAATACCAAGTATTACCGACCTTTGCCCAGCCGGTTGCCATCGCACCGGAGGGTGTTAAGTAATACCAGGTTTTACCGGACTGCAACCATCCGGTCTGCATTGCACCGGATGCATTGAAGTAATAGTAGGTTCCGCCGATAGACTTCCAGCCGGTAGCCATGGCGCCACCGCTGCTAAAATAATACCAGATTTTGCCCTGCTGCAGCCAGCCGGTTGCCATCGCGCCAGAGGGTTTTAAATAATACCAAACGCTCCCCAGTTTTATCCAGCCGGTCTGCATCACGCCATTGGTATTCATATAGTACCAAACAGCGCCGTCTTTCAGCCAGCCGGTGACCTTTTCACCGTCCCGGTAGTAATACCACAGGCCGTCTTCAAGCGCCCAACCATCTTTCTGCAAACAGTGCCACAGCGCATCAATCAGAGGATCGTTGTCATACTCTATCGCAATATTGTTCCGGTCAGCCTTTGTGCCGCCATAATATACATCCGTCAGGCTATCGCAGCCAGAAAACGCACCATAACCGATTTGGGTGACACTGTCCGGAATCGTTACGTTTTGCAGGCTGACACATCCAGAGAATGCTTCATCGTCGATGGTAGTGACACTATCCGGAATGGTCACACTCTGTAGGCTGTCGCAGTATTGGAACGCAGAATCGCCGATGGTAGTAACACTGTCTCCAATCGTCACAGCATTGATTTCCAGTTCTGCCCACGGAGCAGAAGAAACAGATTGCTCACAGACGTAATTATACATAGCACCTTCGCCAGTGATGGTCAACTTGCCCGTCTCATCCAAAGTCCAGAACAAGTCATCGCCGCAAAGACCGGCATCTGCGACATAGTTTACTGTTTTATTCTGCAGATGCGCATTTTTTGTTCCCACCGTAATGGCTGTCCACTGACTCTGGGAGCCTGTATAGCACACATATTTCAGATTGGCGCAATTATAAAAAGCATAGTCGCCGACAGCCGTAACGCTGGCGGGGATCGTGACGCTGATAATGCCGTTGCTCCGGCTGGACACAACGCCGCCGCCCACATCTATGCCGGAATCATCTGCATCCAATTCCGTATCTGCGTCTTCCGACTTTGCCGCAAGGAAAGAAAATGCATAATCGCCGATGGTGGTAACACCTGCTTCCACCTCGACCGCTTTGATCAAATCCCGGTGCGCCCACCAGGGCATAGCGCCAGTGCCCTCATAATCATCCATCGCGCCGGTACCGGATATGGTTAGAATTCCGTTGGCGTCCAGCACCCAGGTCACATTATCGCCGCAAGTACCGCTGGCTGTAGTTTCTGCCGCCTCTGCTGTGTTAGGCAGCAGGCACAAACAAAGCATTACCAAAGCCACTGCCAGACACAAACTTGTCAGCATTTTGCCGATCTTCATTGCATTTCCTCCATATCACAATTCATTAATGGATACATTATAAAAATTATAAGGGCGCTTGTCAAGGAAGTACCGGGTTGTTTTGACTCCTCTTATGTGCTATAATGTAGAAAAACATACGGAGGTGTTTTTTATGGAATTTAGTGTTAACCATCCCCTGCTGTTCATCATAGCCGGTTTACTGGTGGCTGTGGTGTTGGGACAATCCGTCTTCTTTTTGGTAAAAGCCTTGCGGCGGAGCAAAGCCTTAGGTATGGACCAGGCGAAGATCCGCAAAACTATGATCTCTGCCGGCATTTTTACCATCGCCCCGGCGGTTGCTATCGTGATCAGTGTGATCGTGCTGAGCAAATCTCTGGGTCTTCCCTTGCCCTGGCTGCGTCTGAGTGTGGTAGGCTCTATGAGTTATGAGACCGTCGCTGCCAACAACGCCCTTTCTTCCATGGGACAGAATCTGGGCAGCGGTAATCTCACCGCCCAGCAATATGTCAATGTATTGCTGGTTATGACCATCAGCATTATGATGGGCATTTGGCTGGTGCCGGTGATCGGCAAGAAATTGCAAAACGGCATGAAATCCCTTGCAAACCGGGACGCCAAATGGGCAGATATTTTCCAAAACGCGCTGTTTATCGGTATGATCGCAGCATTTTTAGGCTTTGTTTTCTGCGATGTTTCCCGTCTGTGGAGCGAAGGCGCACGCAGTGTGACCAAGGACGGCGTGACCACCGTGTTTTCTGCCACTTCCGGTTTGATCCCCGTGTGTATTATGGCAGTTTCTGCTTTGGTTATGGTCATTTGCGGTCTTTTGATGCGCAAACCGAAATTAAAGTGGCTCAGCGAATATGCCCTGCCCATCAGTCTGATTTTGGGTATGGCTTCTGCGATTCCGCTTACCGGATGGTTAAATTAAGGAGGGGATCAAAATGAAAAAAGAAATGACTTATATTGATTCCGTCCACAGAGACGGTCGCATTTGGAACATCAGCGTGATGATCCTTCTGCTGGCATTCCCCGTAGCCGTTTCCCTTATTTTTAAGGCTTTCCCCGATTGGCCTGCACTTGTGAAAGGTCTGATCGCCACTTTGCCGATGTACTGGGCAGTTGGCATTATCGAGACTATCACCTATGTGCCTATGTTGGGCGCAGGCGGCTCTTACTTAAGTTTTGTTACCGGCAATATTTCCAATTTGAAACTCCCCTGCGCCCTGAACGCATTGGAGCAAAACGGTGTCAGCGCCACCAGCGAAGAGGGCGAAGTGGTATCCACTATCGCCATCGCCGTTTCCAGCATCGTTACCACTATCATTATCATTTTAGGTGTCATTTTGATCGTTCCTTTGACCCCTATTCTCCAGGCGCCCGTTCTGCAGCCGGCATTTGACCAGATCCTGCCTGCGCTGTGTGGCGGTCTGGGCGTGGCTTTCGTGTCCAAGAACTGGAAGATTGCCGTTGCGCCCATCCTTTTGATGCTTGTGCTGTTCATCTTTGTCCCTGCGCTGGATTCCGGCACTGTGGGTATTATGGTGCCTGTATCTGCTCTGTTCACCATTGCTGTGGCGCGGATCATGTATAAAAGAGGTGCGCTGTAATGGTAGGCTACATCATTTCAGGTGTTTTTGCAGCGCTGATCGCTGTGATCTTGTTGCGAGCAGCATTCTTCCAGCCCAAATCTCAACCCGGTGGTGACCCGTCACCCGTGGAATTTGACAAGGACACCGCCATCGATGCCCTTGCCCAGTTGGTGCGGTGCAAAACCATTTCCTACAATGACAAAAGTTTGGAAGATGACGCAGAGTTCCGGAAATTACTGGACTTACTTCCCAATTTATATCCCAATGTTTTCCGGGTTTGCTCCTACCGGGAACTGCCGGACCGGGCAATCCTCTTCCGCTGGCCCGGCAAAAGCGATGCTGCCCCAGCGGTAATGATGGCGCACTACGATGTGGTGCCCGTGGACGAAGAAAAGTGGGATAAGCCCGCCTTCGCCGGTATTATAGAAGACGGCATCCTCTGGGGCAGAGGCACTTTGGATACCAAGGTCACATTCAACGGCGTCCTCTCTGCGGCGAATCATCTGATCGCCCAGGGTTTCCAGCCGGAAAACGACATTTATTTTGCTTTCTCCGGTGGAGAAGAAATCAACGGTATGGGCGCGGTAAATATTGTAAATTACTTTACCGAAAATCATATTCAGCCTGCCATCGTCGTTGATGAAGGCGGCGCTGTGGTGGAAAATGTATTCCCCGGCGTGAAAGCCCCCTGTGGTCTCATTGGCATCGCGGAAAAGGGTATGATGAACGTGCGCTACAGCGTCCGTTCCCGGGGCGGTCACGCATCCGCTCCTCCTCCCAAAACGCCCGTCACCACATTGGCAAAGGCTTGTCAAAGCATTATCAAGCACCCCTTTAAGATGCATCTGACGAAACCTGCGGCAGAGATGTTTGACACCTTAGGTCGCCATTCCTCTTTCGCTCTGAAGATCGTATTTGCCAATTTGTGGCTGTTTAAACCGGTACTGGATCTGATTTGCAAGGCAAGCGGCGGTGAAATGAATGCCCTGTGCCGTACCACCACCGCCTTTACCATGATGGAAGGCAGCAACGCCCGGAATGTGATCCCCACAGAGGCAAGTCTTGTTTCCAATATGCGTCTTAATCCTGCAGACTCCGTTGCATCCGCCACCGCGTATCTGAATAAGGTAGTGGATGATAAGGATGTGGACATTACAGTTTTGGAGAGTTTCGAACCCAGTCCCATCTCCGAAACCAACTGCGACAGTTGGAGCAAAGTGGCTGCCGCGGTAGCAGAGACCTGGCCCGGTTGTATCGTTTCTCCTTATTTGATGGTGCAGTGTTCTGACTCCCGGCACTACCGGGACTTAAGCCGCCATGTTTACCGGTTCTCCGCTATGGACTTAACTGCAGAAGAGCGAAAATCCATTCACGGCAACAATGAAAAGATCCGTCTGGAATGTGCCTGCCGGGCTGTGGAATTCTATATCCGGTTAATGGAAAAGTGCTAAAAGACATTTTTCAAATAATTTGTCCGTTGCTTTTCCGTAAAAGCCGTGTTACAATGGACAAAATGTAAAAAAATGTTTGTTTTAGGAGAATACCTATGGATATTGAAAGAGCCGCCTACGCCTTTCGGATGAACGGTCAGCCGGTCAACTGCCTGCGCCACGGTCACGGACATATCAATAATACATTGAAGATCACCACCGATGCCGGCAGCGAGTACATTCTGCAAAAAATCAACAAGTATGTATTTAAAGACCCGGTAAAATTGATGGCAAATGCCGTGGCTGTCACCAGTTATATCGCGAATAAGATCGAAGACCAGCGTATGGTTTTGCATTTCATCCCCACCCTGAACGGAAAATTTTACCACCGGGATCCAGATGGCGAATTTTGGAGAATGTGCGATTTCAAAGAGGGTTTCTGTCTGGACACCCCGGAGTTGGAAGATGATTTCTACCAAAGCGCGCTGGCTTTCGGGCGTTTTCAGGAATTGCTCGCTGACTTTCCTGCCGAAACGCTACATGAGACCATCCCCAATTTCCACAACACCGTCGACCGGTTTCGTCAGTTAAAAGATTCTATCGCGGCTGACAATGTGGGTCGTGTCGCCTCTGCCCAGCAGGAGATCCGCTTTGCCCTGGAGCAAGAGCCCACCGGCGGCATTTTGCAAAATATGCTGGAAGCGGGAGAACTGCCCCTGCGGGTCACCCACAATGACACCAAATTAAACAACGTTCTTTTGGACAAAGCCACCCGGAAGGGCCTGTGTGTGCTGGACCTGGATACGGTTATGCCCGGTCTCAGTGTCCACGATTTTGGCGACTCCATCCGCTTTGGCGCAGCAACCGCCGCAGAGGACGAGCCGGATGCTTCCAAAATGAAACTGGATCTGCATCTTTTTGAGGTGTACACCCGGGGTTTCTTGGAGGCTGCCCCCTCTTTGACGCAAAAAGAGATCGATATGCTGGCTCTGGGCGCGCTGACTATGACGCTGGAAGTGGGCATCCGTTTCTTAAAGGATTACTTGGACGGCGATCTGTATTTTAAGACCGCCTATGACAATCATAATCTGATCCGCGCCCGCACCCAGTTGGCGCTGGTTGCCGATATGAAGACCAAATGGACCGATATGGAATCCATTGTCAAAAAGGTCGCAAAAGAAATCAGAGGATAATTCTACAATTTATATTGCACGCCGCCTTGCCGATTGCAAGGCGGCGTGTTTCTTTAGAAAAAGCAAACCTCTCCGCGGCATTTCGCAGAGAGGTTTCTTGTTGTTTAAGGATTCAGACAAGCGCCGGAGGCGTTGAAACGATAAGTCTTTGCGCCGATCTTCACGCTGCCGGTTGCCATAGCACCGCTACTTTGGAAATAGTACCAGGTGCTACCCAGTTTCAGCCAGCCGGTCTGCATAGCACCACCGCTTTGGAAATAGTACCAAACGCCGCCAACCTTTTGCCATCCGGTGACCATAGCACCGCTTCCATTAAAGTAATACCACTTGCCACCGACCTGCGCCCAACCGGTCGCCATGGCGCCGGAGGACTTTAAGTAATACCAGGTATTGCCGGATTTTAACCAACCCGTCTGCATCGCGCCGGAGGCGTTAAAGTAATAATATACACCACCGACATTTGCCCAGCCGGTTGCCATTGCGCCGGAAGGTTTCAAATAGTACCAGGTATTACCCTCTTTCAGCCAACCAACAGTCTTCGTATCGTTTCGATAGTAATACCATTTAGTTCCTTCTAAGTGCCAACCATTGCGTATCAATTTAGAACCATCGTCGGCAACGGTTCTAATTGCATCACAACGATCACATTGCGCTGTCTTTGTGCCATCCGCTTCGTAAGTTGCGTTGTTATCGCTGACATAGTTTGTAAAACTGTGCCCCAATTGAGAATCCACAACCGTCTTTGTATCGGTTTCTGCGCAACGGTCACACTTGGCTGTTTCTGTGCCATCTGTCACGCAAGTTGCATCGTTGTTACTGATATAATCTACGAATCTGTGACCAAGTGCTTTTCCCTCAGTTGCACGACAACGACTACATGTTTCCGGTGTCGTGCAAGTAGCAATTTCCCAGATGTGACCAAGTCGATCAGTCTCTAATATATAACCATCACCACAACCGCTGCAGACATATAATTCCGTGCCCCCAGATGTACATGTTGCAGGTGTTGTCTCGGTTACATTATAGTTATGCTCTATTGTATCAAACGTTTCAAAGAAACTGTCTTCACACATACTGCAAGTGTATGTTCGGATACCTCTGGTTGTACATGTAGCAGGTCTTGTCACCTCGCCAACGTAGTCATGCTTTATTGTATCAAATGATTCGAAGAAACTGTAGTCACATACACTGCAAGTGTATGTTCGGATACCTCTGGTTGTACATGTAGCAGGTCTTGTAACTTTACCAACATAACTATGTCCTGTAGCCGGTTCATCAATTTTATCATATGAGAAACC
This sequence comes from Faecousia sp., assembly GCA_045545615.1. Classification (GTDB taxonomy): domain Bacteria; phylum Bacillota; class Clostridia; order Oscillospirales; family Oscillospiraceae; genus Faecousia. The sequence continues at coordinate 4,995 of JAZQBF010000074.1, read as the reverse complement.
ACATTTACCGCAGGTATATGTAGCATATCCCTCTTTCGTACAGGTAGGCGATGTAAGGCTAATAGAAGTATAACTGTGCCCTGTTGCTGGAATCGATTCTGTGTAACTTGCGTTACACTTACTGCAGGTATATTTACGCACACCGGTAGATGTGCAGGTTGCTGATTTAGTCACCTTGCTGCTATAGGAGTGGCTGCAGGTTGTTGTTCCTGAAATCTTGAAATTTCTGGTGCAAATCGTTGTTAAAGAACTGCGGTGTATGTCACGGGCTTTTATAACGAGTGTATGCGAACCAACAGAAAGTGAAGAGAAACTTAGGTCGTCATTAATTGCAGTTTCACGCAACGCCAACGTTTTATCACTACCAACGGTGACCGTTGCATATTTTGTGCCATCGATATATGCTACCACTTCCTGAATAGGATATTTGGATGTAACTGTTCCAATAACCGGATAGGCCTTTTTGGGCACAGACTCTCCCTCTGCCGGAGATGTGATCGTGCAAGTAATTTGTTGTTCTCCATATCCCGCCCAGGTCAAATTGTTCATATGGGTATATCCAACAACACCGTTGTACGAAACTTTATACCATACATTGTCGGTTTCATAATGGTTGGTCACACTGCCAAGAACCTCAACTTTTGTTCCTTTCGCAATCAAATTTGATTTGGCGCTGGAGGCAGAATAAGGTTTGTCTGTTCGTAAATAAATACCGCCATTCAGAGAAACGGTATAGTAACCCGCACTTTTTGTGTTGAAGGTAGAATTGAAATCAAATTCATATCCACAGGCACAATCACCTTTGCTACAAATACCCAAATTGTCAAAATTGTGCTCTTTTTGTGCTGATTTACATTGCACAACATAGCCTATTCTGCGTCCTTTTGCGCTAAGCAGATCCGTATTAAATTCATCCCAAGTCCTCGTTGTGATGCATATATAGCCATTTCCATAGTCATGAGCGTTTCCTTCCAGAAATGTCATCCCTATTCTATTATAACTCAACACAATTATAGAATGACCACTATTGCTATACGATCCATCCGTTTTGGTGGTTGTTCTCAAATACGCGCCGAAACCAACACCAGCCTTCGAAAACAGGTCGTATGAAGCAGTTGTCTGATTGGATATTACTTTTTGCGAATCAGACCAATATTTAGATCCATTACCATGATACACAACATCGCCAAACAAATAATAGTACACTGCCTGCGCATATATGTAACATTGATATCCACTATAGTAGTTATTTGCAATCCTATATTCACTACTGTTATTTAAATTTGAGCCAAGGGGAAACTTGTCACCAGTATTACTAAAAAGACTAACCTTTCCTTGAAATATACTATCCAATTTTGCCGCATATTCTACAGAATAATCACTGCCTTTCGCATCAGTTCCATCTTTTATCCAGGATTTAGCCGAAACAACACGACTAAATTGTGGCAACATGGACAGAAACAGCACCAAAGGCAACACCATACTTAACAATCGTTTTTTCATTTTTATCCTCCTTTTACTTAAAGCGAATATGATAGGAACTATTCTTCTTATTATTATGTTGCTTTTCTTCCTATTTGTCAAGACTAAAAGGAAGTATAATTCCTATAGAACGGTGAAGGGAGGAATTGTAATGCTGTTACTGGAACAACGTCAAATAGGTAATAAATTGCTTGCTATCCGCAAACGCAGAGGGCTCACACAAGCCGATATTGCAGAGGCTGCCGGACTATCCGATCGCACTTACGCCGACATTGAGCGTGGCACAGTAAATATGCGCGTTGAGACCCTCCTGCGAATTTGTGGCGCGTTGCGGATCACTCCGAATGATATTCTAATTGAAGACACGGAATCCTTTGTCAAGCAAGAGGACATTTTGCAACGGCTAAGCACCTGTAGTCCTGAGCGCAGGGACACCGCTTTACAACTCTTAAACGTATATCTCCATTCCATTGATTAACGCCCCGGATAACACCGGGGTGTTTCTTTGTAAACCCCGCTTTCTATAGGGGAAAGGCTTTCGTGAACGGATTGCCACATCGTCAACACACAAGATGCAACATTCAATTTCCTGCAAACAGAAAATCCCATACACATCTTGGTTTCTCCTCTTCCCCAATAGAGCGGGGTTCGCAATGACACCTCATCCGTCTGCCCGCCAGGCAGCCACCTTCTCCTCAAGGAGAAGGCTTGGAAAAAACGGATTGCCACGGGCGGCGCTTGCCGCCCTCGCAATGACACATCTATACATTTCAGGTTACCGAGCGATATGGCGGAAGAAAAACATCGATTCGTGTTCGTAACGAGTTTGCCCGGCGGCGCTTGTCGCCCTCGCAATGACACATCTATACATTTCAGGTTACCGAGCGATATGGCGGAAGAAAAACATCGATTCGTGTTCGTAACGAGTTTGCCCGGCGGCGCTTGCCGCCCTCGGAGTAACACAAAAAGGAACGCAGTAGCAGGAATCGTCAAAATTGGTACAAACGCGGTTTGTTTTGTACAATTTCTGTGCGCGGAGGAATTGCAATCGGAAATGCGGTGTGATAGAATTTAAATAGAAAAATATATTGTCAGGAGGCAATTTTACTATGGAAAAAGCAATTCTCGCGTTCCAAATCAGCGGCAATCCCGTTTCCTGCATCCCCTATGGCCACGGTCACATCAACGCCACATTCAAAGTTGATACTGATACAAACCGTGCCTACATTCTGCAAAAGATCAATACCAACATATTCAAAAATCCCGTAAAACTGATGGAGAATATTTGCTCTGTAACCGAGCATCTGCGCAGCAAGAGCGATGACCCCTATGCATCGCTGACCTTCCTTGCCACCAAAGAGGGTACTTACTACCACGCCGACGAAGAGGGCGGCTACTGGCGGTGCTATGAATTCGTACCCGGTTTTGGTTTGGACACGCCTGAAACGGACGAAGACTTCTATCAGAGCGCGCTGGCATTCGGCAAGTTCCAGGGTCTGCTGGCTGACTTCCCCGCAGAAACGCTGGATGAGACCATCCCCGAGTTCCACAACACCATTGACCGTTTCCGTCAGTTGAAAGAATCCATCGCCGCTGACCCCAAGGGTCGCGTGAAGGATGTGCAAAAAGAGATCGAATTTGCCCTTAGTTGCGAGGCTATGGGCAGCACCTTGCAGAAAATGCGTGTTGCCGGTCTGCTTCCCCTGCGGGTCACCCACAACGATACCAAACTAAACAACGTTCTGCTGAACGAAAAGACCCACGAGAGTGTCTGCGTTATTGACCTGGACACCGTTATGCCCGGCTTAAGCGCTTATGACTACGGCGATTCCATCCGTTTCGGCGCTGCCACTGCCGGTGAAAACGAGCCGGATGTGAGCAAAATGGAACTGGATCTGCATCTGTTTGAGGTGTACACCCGCGGTTTCCTCACTGCTGCCCCTGCGCTGACCGATCTGGAAGTGCAAATGCTGCCTATGGGCGCATTCGTAATGACCCTGGAAGTGGGTATCCGTTTCCTGAAAGACTACATTGACGGCGACATTTATTTCCGTACCACCGCGCCGGATCAGAACAAGATCCGCTGCCGCACCCAGTTGAAACTGGTTTCCGATATGCAGAAAAAGTGGTACGCCATGAACGACATCGTCGCCAAACTTGCCGCTGAACTTCGCGGCTGATATGGGAGGAAAGGCTATGCAGTACTTAGGTATTTCTTACGACGTTAAGCACGTCCCCCAACTGGACAAGGGTTTTATCCCCTTTGGCGTGTGGGCTGACGCCTATCAGAAAGGCGCAAAAATGCCCATTGCCATCGCCGTGGAAAGAAACGACGGCAATGTATCTGTCCGCCAGACCAACATTTACGGCACTGCTGAAATGATGGACGCCGACTACCGGTATGTTGAGCGGTTTGTCAAGTTCCTGCTGTGGTCCATCGGCGGTTTCAAGGTTTCTGTCTGCGGTTGCAGCGAGATCACCAAGCGGTTGCAGAAAGCCTATTGCCCGGAGGGCGAGCGGGCTTTTGACGCTGACTTCTTCCAGAAACTCTACGAGCGTCCTCTGGAGATCATCGATCTGCCTCTGGATGCCTGCCCCGTTGCCAACGAGACCCCCAAGCCCATTGGCGGTCACCTGGACGGCTGCCGCATCGGTTTTGATGCCGGCGGATCTGACCGGAAGGTTTCTGCGGTGATCGATGGCGAGTGTGTCTACTCCGAAGAAGTCGTCTGGCATCCCAAGAAGAACCCTGACCCCAACTACCAGTATGAAGGTATTTTGGACTCCTTCCGTACTGCCGCATCCAAAATGCCCCGGGTGGACGCCATTGGTGTTTCGTCCGCAGGCGTTTTCATTGGCAATGCGCCTATGATCTCCAGTATCTTCTACTGTGTTCCCAGAGAGCGCTGGGACGAGGTCAAGACCGTGTTTGACCGGGCTGCTGCTGAAATCGGCGATGTGCCCATCGTCGTTGCCAACGACGGTGACGTTTCTGCTTTGGCAGGCGCAATGGGTATGAATGTTGGCTCTATTATGGGTATGGCAATGGGCACCAGTGAAGCCGTCGGCTATGTGGACAAGGACAAGAACGTTCTTGGCTGGATCAACGAACTGGCCTTTGCGCCCGTAGATTTGAATGAAGATGCTATGCAGGACGAGTGGTCCACCGACTTTGGCGTTGGCTGCAAGTATTTCTCCCAGGATGCTGTGAACAAACTGGCTCCCAAAGCCGGCATCGAACTGGACGAGAATCTGACCCCCGCTGAAAAATTGAAAGTGGTTCAGGCGCTGATGGAGAAAGACGACCCCAGACCCGCCGCTGTTTACAAAGACATTGGCATTTACCTGGCTTACACCGTGGTTCTGTACTCCCAGTTCTACGATATTCACCACTTGATGCTTTTGGGTCGGGTGATGTCCGGCAAGGGTGGCGATCTGATCCTCTCTACCTGCATTGATGTGTTGAAAGACCAGTTCCCCGCTCTGGGTGAAAAAGTCAATGTAATGCTCCCC
>JAZQBF010000073.1:0-2726 GCA_045545615.1 Faecousia sp. | reverse complement strand
TTGCTTGCCGCTTTCCACAGCGGCAACACCTTAATTTTCGCCAAAGGCGAAAAAACAAACGAGTCCCTTCCGGCGTACCCAATAGAGAATCCGTCCTAATCACGATATTTGTGCGTTCAATTTCTTGACAGTAAATCAGGTGTTAATGTAAAATGTAAACACATAAGGAGGTGATATCAGTGGAACAAAAGGAAATATTTGACCGGTTACCGGATTCGTTGATCCCCTGGTATCATCAGGGCAAGCGGCAACTACCCTGGAGGGAAACGAAAGAACCTTATCGTATCTGGCTTTCGGAAATTATGCTGCAACAGACCCGCGTAGAGGCTGTGAAAGGGTATTACAGCCGTTTTCTTGAAAAGTTGCCTACGGTTCAGGAATTGGCAAACGCCGACGACGATTTGCTCCACAAACTGTGGGAGGGTCTCGGTTATTACAGTCGTGTGCGGAATCTGAAAAAGGCAGCGCAGGTTATCCTGAATGACCATAACGGTGTGTTTCCCGATACCTATGAATCGGTGCTTGCTTTGCCCGGTGTTGGAGAATATACGGCAGGTGCGGTCTGCTCTATCGCCTTTAACAAGCCTACACCTGCAGTTGATGGAAATGTTCTGCGTGTCATATCCCGCTTGACCAATGATCCGACTCCTATTGATCTGCCTGCCTATAAGAAACAAGTGCGGAACTCTCTTGCGAAGATCTATCCGGAAAATGCCGGAGATTTTACCCAGGCGTTGATGGAACTGGGCGCAACTGTATGCGGACCAAACCGAAAACCGGAATGCGACCTGTGTCCCTGCAAGGACTTTTGCTTGGGTAGGGGAATGGGTACAGCAGAAACGCTTCCTGTGAAACTGCCGAAGAAAGGCAGAAAGGAAGTGGATATTACTGTGTTCATTCTTCGCTGTGGCGATACCTATGCTTTGGAAAAACGCCCGGAAACGGGTTTGTTGGCAGGTCTGTGGCAATTCCCGAATGTTCCAAACAAGTTGGATACAGATGCGGCTTTGAAAGCGGTAGAGGAATTGGGATTGTGCCCCAAAGACATATACCGCCAGGTGGATAAGATCCACATCTTTACCCATATTCAATGGAATATGCGGGGAATATATTTAGAAGTTTCCGAGCACAATAGCAAATACAGTTGGCTCACAGCAGACCAGATAAATGCAGAGACTGCATTGCCTACAGCCTTTCGGCAATTTTGGGTTGAGATCAAATAAACACATCGCCGTCCGTTAGGGCGTGGATTTCCCATATATTGTGGTATGCCTTGACTTTACGCCACAAAATATGTATAATATAATCGTAAAATTCTGTAAGTTTGGCAGGTAAAATTCTATGGCAAAAACTACACGGCAAGAATACGGCAACTCCAGTATTTCTATGCTCAAAGGTGAGGACAGAGTGCGTAAGCGCCCTGCTGTTATTTTTGGCTCTGATGATCTGGAAGGTTGTAAGCATGCGGTCTTTGAGATCCTTTCCAATGCCATTGACGAGGCAAGAGAAGGCCACGGCGATACCATTATCGTGACCCGGTATGAAGACCTCTCTGTGGAAGTGGAGGACTTTGGCCGCGGCTGTCCCGTTGACTATAACGAAAAAGAAAAGCGCTACAACTGGGAACTGGTTTTCTGTGAGATGTACGCCGGCGGCAAGTACGGCGAAAACGGAGAAAACTACGAATATTCCCTGGGCCTTAACGGTCTGGGTTCTTGCGCAACCCAGTATGCATCGGAATTCTTTGACGCAACCATCCGTCGCGACGGCTTCCGCTATGACCTGCACTTTGAAAAGGGCAGAAACAAGGGCGGCTTGAAAAAAGAGCCCACAGACCGTGGTCGCAAGACCGGCTCTGTATTCCATTGGCGTCCCGATAAGCACGTCTTTACAGACATCAATATTCCCGTTGATTACTACCGGGATGTTTTGCGCCGCCAGGCGGTTGTGAATAAGGGCATTACCTTTAAATTCCGCAACCAGGTTGGCAAGCGGTTTGAGGAAGAAGAATATTGCTATGCCGACGGCATTAAACAGTATATCGAGGAAATGGCAGGGGACAATGCCTTCACAATGCCTGTGTTTTGGGAAAAGGAGTGCCGGGGCAGAGATGCGGAAAACCGCCCTGAGATGAAACTGAAGATCACAACCTCTTTCTGTTTCTCCAAGCAACTGAACCACACAGAGTATTATCACAACTCTTCCTGGCTGGAATACGGCGGCAGTCCCGACCGGGCAGTCCGCTCCGGCTTTACCGCTGCTTTTGATAAATATATCCGGGAGAATAATAAGTACACCAAAAATGAAAATAAGATCATTTTCCAGGATATTCAAGACAGTTTGATCATTGTTACCAACTGTTTCTCCACCATTGGCTGTTTTGAAAACCAGACCAAGAAATCTGTAAACTCTAAGTTCACCCAGGAGGCAATGACTGCCTTCTTCAAGGAATATCTGCAGGTTTGGTTTATCGAGAACAAGCAGGAGGCAGACCGGGCGGCAGAGCAGATCCTCATTAACAAACGCGCCCGTGAAAGCGCGGAAAAGACCAAGAGCAATATCAAGAAAAACCTTAGCGCAAAAGTGGATATTGCCAACCGTGTGCAAAAGTTTGTAGACTGCCGCAGTAAGGATGTAAATGTCCGTGAACTGTATATCGTTGAGGGTGACTCTGCATTGGGTAGTGTTAAACTCAGCCGCGATGCGGAATTCCAGGGCATTATGCC
>JAZQBF010000072.1:0-3130 GCA_045545615.1 Faecousia sp. | reverse complement strand
GTTGTCAATGCTTTTCTAAGTAGTGAACCGGACTTTTGTTTGGAGACACTTCCGCTTCCGGAGCCGCTTCGGGAGGACAGCCTGGGTATGCTGACTCTGGTACCGGGGGAATACGACACAGACGGATTTTTCATTTGCCGTCTGCGGAGAAAAGCATGAAAGAACACATAAAATCCAAGACCCTGCCTGAAATTGCAGAGATTATGAAGTCTATGGGTCAACCTGCCTTCCGTGGCAAGCAAGTCTATACATGGCTTCATAAGGGCGTTAGAGATTACGAGGAAATGAGCAATATTCCCCAGTCTCTTCGGGCAGAACTTGCAGAAAAATATCCCATTCAAGCGCCGGAGGTTGTCCGTTGCCAGTCTTCTAAAAAGGACGGAACGATTAAGTATCTGTGGAAACTTTCCGACGGTAATTGCGTGGAAACAGTACTTATGCGTTATCATTACGGAAACACCGTATGTATTTCCACTGAGGTCGGGTGCAGAATGGGTTGCGCGTTTTGCGCCTCCACTTTAGGTGGTCTTGTTCGAAAACTGGAACCCTTTGAGATGCTGGACCAGGTGCTGTTTACGCAAGTGGATTCCGGATTGCCGATTTCCCATATTGTGCTGATGGGTATTGGTGAACCGCTGGATAACCTGGATAATGTCCTGCGTTTCCTGGAACTTGTGAACAGCGCTGACGGTATGAATATCTCTATGCGCCATATCAGTTTGTCTACCTGCGGCATTGTTCCAAAAATTGACGAACTTGCGCAACTGAAATTGCAGCTTACGCTGTCAGTTTCTCTCCATGCGCCTACAGACGAGATCCGCAACACCATTATGCCTGTAAATAAAGCCTATCCGACCGAGGAACTTTTGGCTGCCTGCAGAAGGTACTATGAAAAGACCGGACGCAGAATATCTTTTGAATATGCAATGATCAACGGTGTCAACGATACACCGGAGGCTGCCCGCACACTTTTAAAACGCCTGAAAGGGCTTCCTGCGCACATGAATCTGATTCCGCTGAATCATGTGGAAGAAAGTCCATTAAAGCCGAGTACGCGGCAGGCGGTTATGAATTTCCAAAATATACTGGAATCCGGAGGCGTTCCTGCTACAGTGCGGCGTACTCTGGGCGGCGATATTGACGCGTCCTGCGGTCAACTTCGACGAAATTATGAAAAGAACAAATAAAATTCTATGAAAGGAGAGTGCAGCTTATGCAATATTGGGCCGTAACAGATCCCGGTTGTGTCCGCGCGCAGAACCAGGATGCTTATCAGATCGCCGTTTTGGACAGAAACACACTTTTGTGTGCAGTATGTGATGGAATGGGCGGCGCCAAATCCGGCAATGTAGCCAGTTCTCTTGCAGTAGATGTTTTCATCCAGGAGGTAAAACGCACCTGGAAACCGGATATGGATCAGGATGCGCTGGATCAGATGCTTCGTGGCGCTGTCAAACTGGCGAATTTCACGGTGTTTGATCAGGCGAATCAGTTTGAAGAATTTACCGGTATGGGAACGACCCTTGTTGCTGTATTGATCAGACATAAGGAAGCGACTATCGTGAATGTGGGCGACAGCCGCGCATACTTGATCCATAATCACAGTGTGCGGCAACTGACTACCGACCACTCCCTTGTGCAAATGATGCTCTCACGGGGCGAACTGACCCAGGAACAGGCGCGGAAATATCCCGGTAAAAACCTGATCACCCGTGCCATTGGAACAGAGACCATAGTTGAATGTGATATTTTCCACAAAGGTCTTTCTTCCGGAGACTGTTTGCTGCTTTGCACAGACGGTCTTTCCAATATGTTAGATGAGCAGGAACTTCTCTTTGAAGTCGTCCACGCCGCCAATAAACGCAATACCTGCAAGCAACTGCTGGAAATTGCCAAAAGTCGTGGCGCGCCGGACAATGTGACCTGCGCCATCATTCAAATTTAATGCCGGCTGCGAAAGGAGTTTCGGATTATGGATAAATATATTGGCCGATTGTTGGATAATCGGTATGAAATATTAGAAGAGATCGGCAGTGGCGGTATGGCTGTTGTTTATAAGGCTCGCTGCCACCGCTTAAACCGCTTGGTTGCTCTTAAAATTTTAAAAGATGATTATCTGGAAGACGAGGATTTTCGCCGCCGTTTTCACGCGGAGAGCCATGCTGTTGCAATGCTGAGCCATCCCAATATCGTCCAGGTTTACGATGTGTTTGATTCTGATGAGGCAGACTATATCGTAATGGAACTGATCGATGGCATCTCCTTGAAACAGTATATGGAAAAGAAGGGCGTTCTGAATTGGAAAGAGACTTTGCACTTTGCCATTCAGATCGCAAAGGCGTTGGAGCACGCCCATAGCCGCGGCATTGTACATAGGGATATTAAACCCCACAATGTTATGGTTTTGAAAAATGGCTCTGTTAAAGTTACGGACTTTGGTATCGCCCGTATGATGTCCAAGGGAAATACGCTGACCAAAGAGGCTTTGGGTTCTGTTCACTATATCTCTCCTGAGCAGGCCAAGGGCGGACGGGTAGACAATCGTTCGGATATTTACTCCCTGGGCGTAGTGATGTATGAGATGATGAGCGGCAGACCCCCTTATGATGGCGAGGCTCCGGTTGCCATTGCTATTAAGCATATCAATGGTGGCGCGGCAATGCCCTCTACATTGAACCCCAACATCCCCGGTGGTTTGGAACAGATCATTATGAAGGCAATGGCACACGATGTATCAGACAGATATGAGTCTGCTTCTGCGATGCTTCATGATTTGGATGAGTTCCGGAAAGACCCGGTCATGCTGTTTGATTACAATACGCCTACGGATGAGTTGATCTCCATCAAAAAGCCGCCCGTTGTAGAACCGGCGGAGGAAAAAGCGCCTACAATGGCAGAACAGGTCGCCGTGAAGGCAGCGGCAAAAGCCAAAAAGGATGACGGCTCTTCCATTGATGTTTCGAAATTGCCCCAGCGCAGACGCCCCAATCAGGCAAGCAAAAAGCGCACCAATATATCCACCATTGCGATCATCAGTTGCTCTGTGGTTATGCTTACGGCGATTATCATATTGATGGTCGTGATCTTTGGTGGAAAGGGAAATAATAAAAAAATCGAAGTTCCCAATCTG
>JAZQBF010000071.1:0-5687 GCA_045545615.1 Faecousia sp. | reverse complement strand
CTCAGTACGGTTACTGGTGTTAACAGAACCCTGTTTTTTGCGGATCGAAATTGCGCAGATTGCCTCCAGAGGGGAAACTTTTGCGATAATCCGAAGTGCTTTTTGAAGTAATTTACTCCGTTCGTTTGATTTGAATGGAGTGAAATTGTAGGTCTGCAGTTCACTTACAAAGTAATCTGACTGACGATTTAAACAGAAAAAATCATGGATTAGCTGAAAGCACTGTGCTCGCGTTATTTGAAGCTGATCAAATAGTATATCCATAAGAATGGATAAGTCTTTATCTTTCACACCAATCAGCTTTGGTGAAAGATAATTCTGATCGAGAGTGAACATGTTGATTGCTCTATATAGCTGCAAAAAATCCTTCTTTGACAAAGGATAATTCTGTTCGTTTTGCGTGTAGAATTGATAAAGTCTGTCGTCGATATCGGGGCTAGCTCCGGGGGAGGAATTCTTGAAATAGTCAGATTGCTCCAGTTCAAGATAAGTATTATGCTTAATACGTATGATATGATGAACCAGATGAACGGTATCGGAGAATGTTGCACAAGCTTGATACCTCATAAGACGCTTTGGTTCACAAACTAGATCGGGGACAACATACAGTAAAAAATCTAAGAGAGACAACTGCAAATATTGTTCTGCAATTTCTGAAAATGTTGAGGGGAATGGTGGCTTGATTTTGGAACAGAGAGCAAGCTCGTAGCCGCTGTACATGGTTCGAACAATTCGGTATGCATCTTCAGAGGATGAAGCGGGTGTGTTTATAATCGCAAGAATCGTTGCATAAGTCTGGAGCAAGGAGGAACTTTTTACAGGCATTCCGAGACCTGTAATCTGTTCGTATAGAGATTCGTATTCTTTACGTAACGACGGAGTGAACATTGACAAAATACACCTCCCGACATATTAGTAATAAAATAATATCATAACACTGCGTAATTTGCAAACTGTTATTACTAAATATTGGTCAAAAGTTGGTCAAATTCAAAATGGCAAAAATCAATTGCCGAAAATCAAGAACAAAAAAACACCGTATTTTGCGGTTTTACTCGCAAAATACGGTGTTTTTCTAACTATTCAAAGAACCACACAGCCACTTAGGGTCATTCCCACTCGATGGTGCCGGTGGGCTTGGGAGTCAGGTCAAACAGGACACGGTTGATGCCCTCAACTTCAGAGGTGATCCGATCGACGATCTTATGCAGCACCGGGTAAGGGATCTCCTCGATGGTGGCGGTCATAGCGTCTTTGGTGTTCACGGCGCGAATGATGGCAGGCCATCCTTCATAACGCATTTCGTTGCGGACGCCGACGCTCTTAATATCGGGAATGGAGATAAAGTACTGCCAAACCTTTTCTGCCAAGCCGCACTTGGCAAATTCATCACGCAAAATAGCATCTGCCTCCCGCAGGGCGTGGAGCCGGTCACGGGTGATGGCGCCCAGACAACGGACACCCAAACCGGGGCCGGGGAAAGGCTGACGGTAGACCATTGCGTGGGGCAGGCCCAACGCCTCGCCAACCACACGGACTTCGTCCTTGAACAACAATTTTACCGGCTCGACCAATTCCATTGCCATTTCGTCCGGCAGGCCGCCCACATTGTGATGGGACTTGACGGGCTTGCCGCTTTCGGCAGCCTTGATAGACTCTAAGATATCAGGATAGATCGTACCCTGGGCCAGGAAAGAGATACCCTCTAACTTTGCCGCCTCTTCGTCAAAGACCTTGATAAACTCGCCGCCGATGATCTTGCGCTTCTTTTCCGGATCGGAAACGCCTGCCAGCAGGTTTAAGAAACGGTCGGTTGCATCCACATAAATGAGGTTTGCATCCAGTTCTTCGCCGAAGACCTTGATCACGTCCTCGCTCTCGCCCTTGCGCATCAATCCGTGGTTCACGTGAACACAAACCAGTTGCTTGCCGATGGCTTTGATCAGAAGAGCCGCAACAACAGAAGAGTCTACACCGCCGGAAAGGGCCAGCAGAACCTTCTTGTCGCCAACCTGCTTACGGACAGCGGCAACCTGCTCATCGATAAAAGCATTTGCCAATTCAAAATTCGTAATGCGTTCCATGGATTCGGGACGAACATCGTATGCCATAAGGAATTCCCCCTATAAAAAATTTATACTTTATTATACATTCATTATTTTCGCTGCGCAAGAAAAAATTACAATTTTTTCGTAGAATAAGCATATTTTTTGCAATCTGTCAAAAATCACGGATTTTTATTGCCTAAAAATTGCGCACTTAGTCTGTTTGCCGCAATTTTGTGGCGTAATAATATGCCATTTTATAATCGCCCATCTCCCGGAAGCAGATCTCCATTTTTTCAGCGGCAAGCCGAGGAAACGCCTTTTCTGTTTTTTGAAACTGTTCTGCCGCCTTGGCATAGGCGCCCATCGCCAAATACCCCTCACCTAACAGAAATTGTCCTTGGGGCGTATTTACATCCTCTGCCGTCAACAGCCGGACGCACTTTTCCAGGTCATCTGATGCCAATGCCGCCCGGGCGCGCAAGATCCGCTCCGGCTCACTGTCCGGCAGACGGCGTACAATCTCTTCCGCCTGCTCCGGGGATGCCTGCCCCAAAAGGAGCAACCGCCGCCGCTCCATATCCGGGGTATAATAGGGCGTATTCTCCCCTGCCGCCCTTGCTTTTTCCAAAAGTTCCCGGGCGTATATGGTCTTTTCTGCCTGCAGAGCCTGCTCTGCCTGGGTCAGCAGTGACAAGACCTCCAGCAGGCGCTCTACTTCCTGATTAGAATCGACCGCATCTTCTCCCAAAAAATAACCCATAGGCTTTCCCAACTGAAGCGCCAAATACCGTAAGGTGTCCATAGAGGGTCTTGCGCTGCCATTTTCAATTTGGGAGAGCATATTTCGGGTGATCACATTGCCGCAAAGTTGCCGCTGGGTCAATCCCAAGTCCAACCGCGCCTGCTTTAACCGCTGACCGATATCCATAACACACCTCCGGGTAAACTTTATTTACCCTAATATATCACGAATTTTTCAAAAAATCCACTGATTACAAAAAATTCATTTGCTATTTTCCAGGATATGGCTTATAAATAAGATACTATCATCCCACCGAGGAGTTTTTCTATGTCCTTATTAAATGCTAAAGAATTAAAGCAGGCAGCCAAACGGTCTTTATCAACTGCCGCTTATCCCCCCAAAAAACTGGCGCTTATTTACGGCGGCATCTGTGCCGCTGCTTTACTGGTCGTCTTTTTATTGGGGTTATACCTATCCCAACAGATCGACGCCAACGGCGGTCTTTCCGGTATGGGACTGCGGGCGATCCTCACCACCACCCAGTCTGCGCTGTCTATGGGTATTTCTGCGGCAATGCCTTTTTGGTCGTTGGGATTTGTTTTCGCCTGCCTGCAATTCGCCCGCAGCGAAAATGTGGGTATCGCCTCTTTGACTGAGGGTTTCCGCCGTTTTGGCCCGTTGCTGCGGCTTATAGTGTTGCAATCGGCCATTTTTTTGGCTGTGGCGATTTTGGCTGCCAACATCAGTTCTATGGTCTTTATGATGACACCCTATGCCATTCCTTTGTTGGAAACAATGGCTTCCCTTCCCCAAACCGAACTGGCTGTAGAAGATATGATGGCTGTAGTTTCCACCGCCATTCCCCTTTATGTGATCATGGCTGTTGTCTGCGGCGCGCTTTTGATCCCTGTTTTTTACCGTTTTCGCTTGGCGCACTTTTACCTGCTGGAAGGCAATCACCGCAGGGCGCTGGTGGCGCTGGGCGTCAGCAATCGGCTGATGACCGGCAACCGTTTTGCCCTTTTTAAGGTGGATCTGTCTTTCTGGTGGTACTATGCCGCCTCGGGTTTGTTGGCGGTCGTTGCCAATTTGGATATGATCTTCGATTTGCAAGGCTGGGTCTCCTCTGCCATTTATCTTATCTATCTGCTGGGATATGTGGTGCTGATTTGGCTTGCCAATGCGTATATGCAAACCACCTATGCCCATGCGTACGACACTTTAAAAGCCGCAGACGACGGCGCAAAACTGCCGGTGCGGAACTTCCCCTGGGGATTTCTCCCAGATTCTGAGTAATAAATATTCGCCTGACACTATTGTGTGTCAGGCGATATTTTTTATCGTTTCTTTTTTCCTGCTTTAATAACGATCCAGAGCAAGACCGCTGCGCCGCCTAAAAGCCACGGCATTGTGTCTTCATCCGTTAAAAATTCTTTAGAAAGGAATGCGTGTTCTGTGGTGGTATATGCATCGCCGCAGCGGCTGCATTCCCAACTCTCCCAGCCGGATTCCAGCAGTCCCCGTGCCTGCTTGTCCAAAAGTTTATACTCGTGTCCCGGGGCATTCTGATCTTCTACCCGGTAAGAAACGCCGCATTGGCAGGTATACTCTGTGCCGCCCTTTTGGTCACAAGCGCCCTCGTAGCGCCGGGGCGTATAATCGTGGGTGTGATCCGATGCGCCCTGGAACTGAATTTCTTTATCTGTATAGGTTTCCTCCAGATCCCAAGTGGTTAGATACAATGTATCGCCGGTTGCGTAGCAGCCTAACAGACAGTTTGTCTCCGACACCGTTTCGGTATATTCTTCCCGGAGATCTGTTCCGTCTGTTGCCATGGAATACACCTTATCGCCGCTGCAGAAATACAGCCGCTGCGCTACCATACCCAAACCCACAGTCTCATAGGTGTAGGCAACAGAGCCCACCGTCAATTTGTTGTCGAATTCATACAGCGCCGTTACCTCTGTACCATCGGTACGGCAAATAGAATGGGTTTCGTCCTGATACTTGTGGATATATGCCACATCTTTGCTTTCATAGTATATGCGGCTAAAGGACGCATCCCAAAAATCTTCCCCATCGTAGGTGGTATCTGTGCATTTCTGCAGCGCATTATAATTGTAGTGGGGGTCTTCCGCAGTTGCCACAGCCCCGTCAGAAAGCAGGAAGAACGTATGCTCCACATTGCCCTGAACATTGGGGGTAGGGTCATCCCATGTCACATCCACATGGTACCAGTTTTCCCCTATTTTCACTTGGTTCCAGGCGTGATCCATATCCTCGCTGAGCACATAATAGCACTCCACCCCGGCGCGTTTTAACAACTCCATATAGGCTTCCACATAACCGTTGCAAACGGCAGTGCCCCGCACCAGCAGGTCATAGCCCTCGTAGTAGGTTTCAGAGGTATCGTAGGTATAATTCGCCACCAAATAATCGTGCACCGACAGGGCGATCTGCAACTGGCTCATACCCGGATGTACCGTTTCAGCCAGAACTTCCGCCACTGCCTGTTCATAGCGGGTTCTGTCATATTCCTCTTCTGCCAGCACATCAGGAAGGAAGGTCAATATTTTCCCCGTATCTTCTTCGTATGTATATTGATAGTAATCCGCATACCAGGGCAGTTGGTTAGAAAAATACAGTTCGTCGTAAATCTGTTCCAACTGTCGCTCTTTTAAGTTGTATCGGCTCAGGTCCACTTCCCTGTATCCTTGCAGGATGCACGACAAAATATCTTCTTGCGCCTGCTCCAGTTTGTCCTCCGCAGCACTGACCGCCCCGGAAAGGCTTATGAGCAGCGCCACTGCCAGCACAACCGCGAAAATCCGTTTCTTCATTCTATTCCCATTCCTTTTCTATACATTCATACGATAAAGCCGCCGCATCGCAGAGCC
>JAZQBF010000070.1:0-3313 GCA_045545615.1 Faecousia sp. | reverse complement strand
ACCGGCTTTTGTGTGGGCGCGGAGCGCCGCTATGCACGAAACCCACTTCTCGCTCCAGGTGTCAAGGGGGTAGCGCACAAAGTCGATATTGGCGAAGGCGTGGACATTGACCAGCCGCTTTCCCAGGGCTTTGATGTCGGCGACCTCTTTTCCTATGGTCTGCACCGGGGCGTGCCGGGGTTGCCAATAGGTGCAAAGGTCCGGGGCTTCCGCAAGCAGACGCAGGGTGGAATCGATGTTGTCGGTCAGGGTGCTCAGGTGGTACTCCGTTGCCACGGTGATGCCCTGTTTCTTCGCTTTTTCTGCGGCTACCTGGAGATTTTCCGTGATCTGCTTGCGCAGGTCCTCCGGGCAATTCTCACTGGGACCGAAGCCTTTGCCTGCCCAGATACGGACAACGGGCGCTTCCAGGATCAGGGCGTTTTCCAGGGTGGGGGCGAAGTCCTCCCCGGGCATACCGTAGTAGTATGCACCGTAGCCGGAGATGGAAATGCCGTTTTCCCGGCTCAGGGCGTATGCCTTTTTGGCGGCGTCGGTATCTCCGGCTTTTACATGGGTCTTTCCGCCCCATTCAATGGCGGAAAGTTCCGCTTTCTTTACAAGGGTGATGACCTCTTCGATGGATTTTGCGTTAAAAGTGACAGAAGCCAATGCGCTTTTCATAAGATACCCTCCTTGGCAGTTTTTTCTTATTGTATCACAAGTTTTGCAAATGCGCATTACAAAAAATGCAGAATTTCCTTGCAAATTTTTGCTTTACCGTCTGTCCGTTCCCCGGTGTCATCCTGAGCGACCAACGGGAGTCGAAGGATCTTTCCCGCTCCGGTAACCGAACTGCGAAGATTCTTCGACTACGCGGCAAAGCCGCTCCGCTCAGAATGACACAAATTTTTACATTGTGCGTTGTACACTGGAGCGGGGAGGCACACCTCATCCGCCTGCCCCTTGGGCAGACACCTTCTCCTCAAGGAGAAGGCTTATTACAATAATTGTCAATTGACCATTGTCAATTGTGAATTTGAAGAACGGATTGCCACACCAGTGACATCGGTCACTGGTTCGCAATGGCAACGAAGAAAAGTGCGTTACCGAGGATAATACCTTCCCCCGGGGGGAAGGTGTCACCGAAGGTGACGGAAGAGGAACGGCGAGACCTTAACATTTTAATAGGACTGAAACAGAGGCGAAAATTTTGAATTTCCGCCCGCATTCCTCATCCGTCACGGCTGCGCCGTGCCACCTTCCCCCCGGGGGAAGGTATAGAGGTGCGTAGCAAAATATTATAATTGTCAATTGTCAATTTGGAGAACGGATTGCCACGGGCAACTTTCGTTGCCCTCGCAATGACAACCAAGATAGTTGACGACCCCTACATATTTACATTGTACATTTGATTTTTCTGTGTTATAATGACTGAAATGTATCCTTTGAGGTGAGTGTATGCAGTACATTTTTATGCTTTTGGCGGTTTTGGCTATGGTGGGGCTGGACCAGTGGACTAAGTTTTTGGTGGTGGAGAGCATTCCGCTGCATTCCGTTGCGGAAGGTATTCCCGGTCTGTTCAGCCTTACTTATGTGCAAAATACCGGCGCCGCCTGGTCTTCCTTCCAGGGGATGATTTGGCTGTTTGTGCTGATCTTCGTGATCTTTACCGCTTTTTTGGTCTTTGAATTTATCACCGGTAAGGTAGGCTTTAACACCTTCGAAAAATGGTGTCTCATCGTTGTCTACGGCGGCGCGGTGGGTAACATTATCGACCGGGTGCGGCTGGGGTTCGTGGTGGATATGATCAATTTGGATTTTATGGAGTTTCCCGTGTTTAATGTGGCTGACTGCTTCATCACCTGCGGCGCATTCACCTTGATCGCCTATATGCTCTTTAGCCAAAAGTGGAAGGAGAAAAAATGATTCTGACTGCGGATACCGCCGGGGAACGGCTGGATGCCTTTTTGGCAAGGTCTGTGGAGAACCTCACCCGCAGCGCCGCCCAGCGGCTTTTGGAAGATGGCTGCGTTTTGCGGAACGGAAAGCCCGGCAAGAAAAATGATAAGTTAAATTTGGGCGACAGGGTTTCTGTGGAAATGCCCGAGCCGAAAAGTGTGGACATTGTTCCCACCCAGATGCCTCTGGAGATCGTCTATGAAGATGAAGACCTGCTGGTGATCAACAAGCCCAAGGGTTTGGTTGTCCATCCGGCGGCGGGGCATCAGGAAGATACTTTGGTCAATGGACTTTTGTATGCTTTGGGGGACGATCTTTCCGGTATCAACGGCGAACTCCGACCGGGTATCGTCCATCGCATTGACAAGGATACTTCCGGTCTTTTGGCGGTAGCAAAGAACGATTTTGCCCACGTGATGCTGGCAAGTCAGTTAAAAGACCATTCTATGGCGCGCATTTATGAGTGCATCGTCTGCGGCAATTTGAAAGAGGACACCGGCACGGTGGATGCGCCCATTGGCAGGCATCCCAGCGACCGGAAAAAAATGTGCGTGACACAGCGCAATTCCAAAGAGGCGGTGACCCACTGGGAAGTGATCGGCAGATACCGGGGCTACACCCACATCCGCTGCAAGTTGGAGACCGGCAGGACACACCAGATCCGGGTGCATATGGCACATATCGGGCATCCCATTTTGGGGGATACGGTGTACGGTCGCAAGAAACCGGAGTTGGGGCAGTCTTCCCAGGTGCTCCACGCCGGGACATTGATGTTCTCCCATCCCAGAGACGGCAGACCTGTGGTTGTGGTTGCCCAGAGACCCCGGTACTTTGAAGATGTGCTGGAGAAGTTGAAAAAAGCCTCCCTTGTGTAAAGGGAGGTGGCACGCCTTTAGGCGTGACGGAGGGATTGAATGCAATACAAACACAACACAAACCTCGTACCCTTTGCTAAAAAATTGCGCAAAAATATGACCAAGGAAGAACGCCATTTGTGGTACGATTTTTTGCGAGAATATCCCTATCGTTTCATACGGCAAAAGATTATAGGAAAGTATATTGTTGATTTTTATTGCGCAAAAGCAAATCTTGCTGTGGAATTAGATGGCTCTCAGCATTTTGAGCCAGAGGATATGGCAAAAGATGCCCAAAGAACACAGTTTTTAGAGGATTATGGTATTTCAGTAGTTAGAATACCCAACAATGCAATTTGGCAAAATTTTGAGGGAGTTTGCGCGTATATTGATATGGCGGTGAAACAATCCCTCCACCGCTAATGCGGTCCCCCTCCCTTTACACAAGGGAGGCTTAGCAATCCCTCCGAGCGAAATCAAAGATTTCGCCCACCTCCCTTTACACAAGGGAGGCTTTG
>JAZQBF010000069.1:0-3217 GCA_045545615.1 Faecousia sp. | reverse complement strand
GTGATCATTCCCTCAATCACAGGCATAAGTTGTTGTATTTTTGTGTATCTTCGTTTGCTCATAATGAATCCCCCCTAATGTAGTTATTATCCTACATTAGAGGGGATTTTGTCTATTGTCCGTTTTTACTGGTTCTGTTCATTTTACACAGCGGGGGATCGATTTAGTTCGCAAATGCGTAAGCCGCATCGCCGTAGCGCATCATCGCTTTGACCAGCGCTGCCAAGGCGGGATAACTTGTATAATCCGCATACGTATATGCGTAGGACTCAATGGCGTAGCGCAATGTGTTGCTGATAGCGGTATTGCCGTTATACAAAGTTACATATACGCACTCGCGCATCTGTCCTGCGTGAAATTCATCAAAATCAACGTAGTACTTGCCGGTGGATTCTTCGTACTGGAAGTCTTTGGAATTAATGACCCAACCGGTCTTATTGGTATCGCTGGTTATCTTTACCTTTAGGTTATCAATATTCTCTGTTCTAAACTTAAAGCGCATCGTTACGGAATCTTCCAGCACCAGTCCTACATTGGTCCAACTGGCTGTGGGATTTCCAACGGTTGCGTAATTGGTAATGGTTTTGCTCTCCAGTTTTGGTGTGCCAATGCTGCCCCAGGCAGCCTCAGCAGTTGTTAGACGGGCGTCCACTGTCTCGCCGGCGAAAGTAGTGAATTTCTGCGCTGCTGCGCCATAGCGGAGCAAATCGACCAGTAGTGTCCGCAATTCCGCGTAAGCATCATTGTTGACAACGGATGCGTTTCTCAGCATCCGGTAACAGTAAGTTGCCACGCTGTATTCCAGTGTCGCGCCTTCATACACACCGTTACCGTAGGTAGCGAACAGCGTTGCCGCTAAGGTGTCATCCATCTGGTTGGGTGCAATATTGTAGAAGGTAAATACGTACTGTCCGTCGGTGTTGACCGTGTAGTCTGTGATGGTGGTTTTCTGTCCGTTAAAAGATACCACAAGGTAGGGATTTGTAATACCCAATTCGTCAAAGCGGGCTTTATTTGCCTTGTAGTTCATTGCGATGTTATCATACAGCGTTGGCGCGGCATTGGTGAGTTTTATCTCACCGGTATATAGAATTTCCGCATCAAGCACAGCGTCGTTGTAGGAGTCGATAGTAATGGCTTTCCATTGACTTTGTGTTCCTCTGTAAATAACCGTTTGCAGACTGTTACAGTAGAAAAATCCACCAAAGTCGATGAACGTAACACTGGCAGGGATCGTGACTTTTTCAAGGCTGATATAATTACTGAACACCTGGTTGCCAATATCTGTAATACCGGGTTCAATGGTCATAGACTTGACTTTGTGATAATAGGATTCACAGGGTCTTGTGGTAATTGCGCCGCTGCCGGAGATGGTCAGATGGTAGTTAGAATCAAGTGTCCATGTTGCGTTAGCCCCGCAAGTTCCGGATGCTACCGTGTAATAATAGTCATCGCTGCTCATTGGGTAGTCGCTAAGGAACTGCGTCGTGGTGAAATCTGATTCTCTTGTGTGATCTCCGAAATTTTCCTCACACCGTAAAAAGTAGTCGTATGGGGATCCTGCTTCTTTCCGCGGGGCGTCCCAGGTGGCATCCACATCGTAGTAAAGGTCGTTAAGTTCCACAATATTCCAGGCGTGGGGACCGCCGTTGCCTATACCGGATATAATACGGCTGTCAACGCCCAGTTCCAACATCAACCGGTAGAATAAGTTGGCGTAACCCTGGCAAACAGCAGTGCCGTCGATCAGCGCGGCATAAGCAGAGTAGATCTTTTTATTGCTGTTCGTTGCATTTTCCAAATCAAGACCGTCATAGTCGTATACGATGTTTTCGCACATATAGTCGTATACTGTGCTGATCTTCTCATAGTCACTTGCGTCATACACATCCAATGTATCCAGCAAAGTATCCACGGCCGTGTCCATTTGCTGTTCCTGATGCGCGGTGGTATAATAGGTCATCTCGTATGTGAAGGTTATATAGTTGACGCCGTTTTGCGTATATCCACTATATCCGTAACGGTAAGCGCCATGCTGGTAAGCCAGATAGTCACCCTGCGTAGGCACACCGGTATGTACGAGAGCCTCGTTGAACACTTCCAGGCGCTTATCATAGTCGCTGGAACTGGTGCGATAGCCTACATAAATGTAATCGACACGATCTTCCAGTTGCGCCCGGACCTCAGCGGCAGCATCTTCGATGTTTGTGTAATAGACATCCGGTACAGGTGTCTCAGTGCTATCTCCGTAGTACACCGGTGGGACGTAGACATCCGGTTGCCTGGGGTCCGGCATATAATCCACCACGGGTGTAATAGCGGTAGCATCTTCTTGGGCGGCAAAGACAGTACCGGCGAAACAACCGATGATGAGCGCAATAATCAGAACGACCGACAAATATCGTCTCATTTTCATAACCATCGCTCCTTTTTCAAATTCTGAATTCATTGTAACATTTTATTCACAAAAATACAAGATATTTCGCCATAAAGGAAAAACCGGGAAACGTTGCGTTTCCCGGCTTTTGTGTTTAGTTAACTTCTCCGTCTACTTCGTTGTAGATAACAATGATGCTTTGTTTGGTAAGGGCCTCTGCGCCGGTGACCTTTGTTCCGTATACATCAACGCGAATCAGCATCGGGCAGTCCGCCAATGCATCCACAGAGGTGATTTCTGTGTTGTAGTCCATATTTACATTGTTCAGATATTCCATACCGCTGAGGCTGTCGATCGTGGTGATCTGGTTGTGCGAACCGTTGATAGAGACCAGTTGACTGTCTTTTGACCATGTGGGCAATTGGGTCACTTGGTTGTAAGAGAAGTCAAAATACAGCATATTGGTCAACGCGCTCAAACTGGAAATATCGGTGATCGTATTACTGGAGATGCTCAGATCTGTCAGAGCAGTGCAGGATGCGATCTTTGTGACATCGGTGATTGCGTTATAGGACAGATTCAAATAAGAAAGGGAAGTAAGGGCGTCGATAGCGCCCAAATCGGTGATGGCGTTGTTGTTTGCCTCCAACAAAGTCAAACCGGTGAGTTTGCTCAAAGGCGCAATTGTAGTAACGGAGTTGTAAGAGATGTCCAACTGGGTCAAATTGCTGTTGCTTGTCAAAGGAGACAGATCCGTAACAACATTTTGCTTGCAGTTCAAAAGTTTCAGCGCGGACATCTTTTGCACAGCCGCAATACTGCGGATGGTGTTGTTGCTGA
>JAZQBF010000068.1:0-2111 GCA_045545615.1 Faecousia sp. | reverse complement strand
CCCCACGGGCACGCAAAAAAGACACCACCCAAAAGGGTGGTGTCTTTTTTGGTGACCCGTACGGGAATCGAACCCATGTTACCGCCGTGAAAGGGCGGTGTCTTAACCGCTTGACCAACGGGCCTGGTAGCGGCGACCTGATTCGAACAGGTGACATACCGGGTATGAACCGGGTACTCTACCAACTGAGTTACGCCGCCATATATGGTCATAATCCCGGCATCGCCGAAATCGCTTTGTTATTATATCCACTTGCTTTGGGTTTGTCAAGCAAAATATTTGTATTTTTTCAAGAAATTTTGGCAAACTCCCATTAAGGTGATGGAATATGAAAATTTTGCGCAATACCCTGTGCTTTATTATTGGCGGCTGCGCCTATGTGGGCGTGGAACTTCTGTGGCGGGGGAGAAGCCACGAGAGTATGTTTTTGGCAGGAGGCAGTTGCTTTTTGTTGTTGGGCAAAACAGACCGGGTTTTACGCAATCGGTCTGTGCCGGTAAAGGCGCTTGCAGGAGCGGGACTGATCACTGCGGTGGAACTAATGGCTGGCTTTGCTGTTAACCGCAGTTACGGCGTCTGGGATTACCGGGATGTACCGGGGAACTTTTTGGGACAGATCTGTCTGCCTTACAGCCTTTTGTGGATGCCTGTTTCCCTTGGGGGTATGTACCTTTATCGCCGTTTGGACAAGTTGCTTCCCGGCTGAATGACGAAAAATACTTTTGTTTTTCGTGGAAAAACACGAACTTTACAAAATTGCCAAAATAGGCATTGAAATTCTAATTTCCTTCGTGTATAATGTCTTTATTGCGGTGCTTTGCACCGACTGTAAGCAGTGGAGGGCAGCCGCCTTCCCGAAAGGAGATTAACACTTATGTACACAGCGAATTCCATCCGTAATATTTGTCTGCTCGGTCACAGTGGCAGCGGCAAAACTGCCCTGGCTGAAAGTTTGCTTTATATGACCGGTGTTATCGACCGTATGGGCAAAAATGCCGACGGCAACACCGTTTGCGACTACGACCCCGAAGAGGTCAAGCGCAATATTTCCATTTCCACCGCTGTTGTTCCCCTGGAATACAAGGGCACCCGGATCAACCTGCTGGACGCACCCGGCGGTTTTGACTTTTCCGGCGCTGCTATGGAAGCACTCCGTGCTGCCGATGCTGCTATCATCGTCTGCTCTGCCAAGGACGGCATCACCGTTGGTTTTGAGAAGGCTTGGAAATACTGTGAAGAGCGGAATATGCCCCGGTTTATCTACATCTCCAAAGTGGACGAGGACAATTCCGATTATAACGCCACTTTCGACGCCCTGCGCGAAAAGTACGGCAACAAGATCGCGCCCGTGGTCGTTCCCATTTGGGACAGCAGCAAGAAGATCACCGGCATCATCGATGTGCTGAATACGCGCGCCTACGAGACGCAGAACCTGAAGCGTGTAGAGATCGAAGTCCCCGAGGATAAACTGTCCGTGATCGAAGAGTTCAACGATGCGCTGAAAGAATCCGTCGCAGAGACCAGCGAAGAACTGATGGACAAGTTCTTCGGCGGTGAAGACTTTACATACGCAGAAATGATCAAGGGTATGCACACCGGTGTTCTGGATCGGACTATGTACCCCGTCCTCTGCGGCTCCGGCGTTACTTGCCTGGGCAGCCTGATGCTGATGGATCACATCATCGACCTGCTTCCCAACCCCATCGAGGGCAACTATCACAAGGCCACCACCGCTGACGGTGCAGTGGAAGAATTCGTGGTATCTCCCGGCGGCGTTCCCTCTGCATTCGTGTGGAAGACCGTTTCCGACCAGTACGGCAAGTACTCCTATGTGAAAGTCCTCTCCGGCTCTATCACTTCCGACACCACCTTGGTCAATGCCCGTACCGGCGAGACTGAGAAACTGGGTCGTCTGTACGCTATGTGCGGCAAGAAGGCTACCGAGGTCAAAGAACTGTCCTGTGGTGACATCGGCGCCATCGGCAAGATGGATAAGGTCAAGACCGGCGATACACTGTGTGACCCCCGTAAGGTGGTCAGCCTGAAGGGCATCCCCTACGCACCCGCTGTTTACTCCATCGCCATCGCTCCCAAGACCAAAGGTCAGGAAG
>JAZQBF010000067.1:0-3290 GCA_045545615.1 Faecousia sp. | reverse complement strand
AGAAATACCCCATTATAAAACCAACGCCCCTCCTCCCAACAGGGCCGGAGGCGTTTCAGTCTGTCAAAAAAAGCCGCCGATCGTCAAAACACAAATTTAATTATGAATTTGCAAATGAAAGAAAAATTATGTAATGATTTCACGATTTTTCGTAAAATAATGTTTGACAAATCCGGCAAAAACCTATATAATATGTTAGCACGCTTATGAGGAGGGATACTATGCTTCTTAGCCTGTCAAAGATCATCGATTGTCCGGGAGCATCGGTAGACTTTTCTGTCAGCGTGGATCTGAGCGATCTTCAGTATGGTACAAGTTTTCCGGTGTCTGAGCCGGTTACAGCCAGCGGCACAGTTCGCAATACAGCCGGCGTTTTGATGATGACCGGCATCATTCGGACTTGTATCCATGGCGTATGTGACCGTTGTGCGTCGGACTTCACCCGTGATGTGGAATTTCCCATTGATGTGGTGTTGGTTGCGGAACTTGCCAACGAAGATAGTGAAGATGATAGGGTATTTTATCTGGAGGCAGATCACGCCAACCTGGAGGAAATTGTCCGCACAGTATTTGTGCTCAGTATGGACTCCAAGTTGCTTTGTAAGCCGGACTGTCAGGGTATGTGCCACCGCTGTGGCAAAAACCTGAATGAGGGCAAATGCAATTGCCAAAAGGAATTAGATCCCCGTTTTGCTGCTTTACGGCAGCTTCTCGATAAGTAACAAATGAGTGCTGCCAACCAAGCAGTCTGATCAAGGAGGTGTCATCCATGGCTGTCCCTAAGTGTAAAGTCTCCGGCGCCCGTCGCGACAAGCGTCGTGGTTCCAACTGGAAGCTGTCTGCTCCCAGCGTTACCGTTTGCTCCAAGTGCGGTGAGCCCGTTATGCCCCATAGAGCATGCAAGGCTTGCGGCAACTACAATGGCCGTCAGGTCCTGGCTGCCAAGGCTGACTAAGGCAGGAAAAGAGCGTAAGCGCAGAGGAAGGCATCTTGCCTTCCTCTTTTTCCGTTTTTTGGAAATGTTTTTTGAATTAATGGGTTTTTGATTGATTTCGGCACTATTTTGTGCCATAATAAGGAAAATGCGTTTTTGAAAGGAGTGATTCTCCATGGCGAAGCCTTTGGTTGCCATCGTAGGTCGGCCCAATGTGGGTAAGTCTATGCTCTTTAATAAACTCACCGGCCACCGAACATCCATTGTTGAAGATACCCCCGGCGTTACCCGGGATCGAATCTACGGCGACTGTGAGTGGTGCGGCAGATCCTTCTCTTTGGTGGATACCGGCGGTATTGAGCCTGGCACAGACAGCGATATGTTGAAGTTTATGCGCCGTCAGGCAGAGATCGGTATCGAACTGGCAGACTGTATCGTGATGGTCACAGATGTCCGCTCCGGCGTTACCGCGGCTGATGAAGATGTGGCAACAATGCTCCGTAAGTCCGGAAAACCGGTTGCTTTGGCGGTTAATAAGTGCGACTCCATCGGTCCTGTGAATCCGGATGTATATGAATTTTACGGTCTGGGTATCGGCGATCTGTTTGAAGTCTCTGCTGTCCACGGTCACGGCACAGGTGATCTTCTGGATTGGTGTCTGGAGAATATGCCTGAACCGGATGCGGAAGAAGAGGAGAGCGACATTATCAAAGTCGCAATCGTGGGTAAACCCAATGTGGGAAAATCCAGTCTCGTGAACCGTATCTTGGGTGAGGAGCGTGTGATTGTTTCCAACATTGCCGGCACCACCCGGGATGCGATCGACTCTGACTTTGAAAACGAGACCGGCAAGTATTGCTTTATCGATACCGCCGGTATGCGCCGTAAGAGCAAAGTAGACGATATTATTGAGAAATACTCCAATATGCGTACCATCAACGCCATCGAGCGGGCGGATGTGTGCTTGATCCTGGTGGACGCCAACGACGGCGTTACCGAGCAGGATACGAAGATCGCCGGTCTTGTCCACGAGGCTGGTAAAGCCGCTATTATCGTTGTCAACAAATGGGATGCCGTTGCAGATAAAGAAACCAATACCATGCGGGATAAGGAAGCGGCTGTCCGCGATGGCCTTAGTTATATGACCTATGCCCCGGTGGTGTTCTTATCTGCACTTACCGGTCAGCGGGTGGACAAACTGTTTAGCGTGATTCAGGATGTGCATAAACAGAACACCAGCCGTATTACCACCGGCGCGCTGAACAGCGTTCTGGCAGATGCCACAGCCCGTGTACAGCCGCCCTCCGATAAGGGTCGCCGGCTGAAGATATATTATATGACCCAGGCAGGCACAAAGCCGCCCCATTTTGTGATCTTCTGTAATGATGCACGATTGTTCCATTTCTCCTACCAGAGATATTTGGAGAATCAAATTCGTGAGGTGTTTGGCTTGCAAGGCACCCCGGTGCGGATCACCATCCGCCAGAAGGGCGACAAGGAGGAGTAAATATGTGGCTTCCTGTTCTGATCACATTCTTAGTAGGTTATCTGCTGGGCAATTTAAACGGCGCGTACAGTATGTCTGTGCTCATTGCCCACGAAGATGTGCGCACAAAAGGCAGCGGTAACGCCGGTCTTACAAACTTTATCCGTAATTTTGGCGCAGCCAACGGTTTGCTGGTTATTCTGATCGATGCAGGCAAAGCCGTTGTTTCCTGTCTGGCTGGCGGCCTGCTTTTGCAGTCTTACGGCTACTATACAGAAGGCGCTGCGCTGGGCGGTGTGGCAGTGATGCTAGGACATGCATTCCCTGCGCTTCTTGGGTTTAGGGGCGGCAAGGGTATATTAAGCGGTCTGTTTATTGCCTTGGTGGTCGATTGGCGTATCGCGCTGCTGATTTTGGCGGTGTTTGCCATCGCCTATTTTGCCACGCAGTATGTATCTTTAGGTTCTGTACTGGCTGCAGTAGCATTCGCTGTTGGTTTTATTGTTTTGCATTATGACAGTGTTTTTGTAGCAGTTTGCGGTGGTTTTATGGGACTTTTTGCGGTGTTTATGCACCGGGAGAATATTCGTCGCCTGCTCAAAGGTGAAGAGCGGAAAACGAACCTCTTTGGAAAGGGAGAAAAGAAATGAAAGCAGCGGTAATTGGCAGTGGTGCCTGGGGCACGGCTTTGGCTGTTGCACTGGCAAAAAACGGTCACCAAGTTGTTATTTGGACCTTTGAAAAAGAATTGATCCCGCAAATCCGGGAGACGAAGGAAAACCCCAGACTCCCCGGTGTTGCATTACCGGATGCAGTTAGTATCAGCGATGATTACGCCTGCGCGAAAAATTGCGACCTGGTGGTCATTGC
>JAZQBF010000066.1:0-14734 GCA_045545615.1 Faecousia sp. | reverse complement strand
CAACCCAGGAAGAAGATCCAGTTGTTGCTGCCGTTGGCAAAGAGAATGAAGTTCTTAACAATGCCGAAAATGTAGCCGACCCAGATAAAAATCTCAAACTGCAGGCTCTTGCCCTTAGCGGTGCGGGATTTCCAGGACTTGTAAACGGAAAGAGGCCAACTTACGCCGAAACAGATGATCATCAGCGTTTCGCAGGCGGTTGCGATCATTGCAGGGGTCATTTATATAATCTCCTTTACATATACATAGGGAACTTCTTGCAAAGTTCAGCCACGGTTGCCCGTACTTCGGCGGCAGTGCCTTCAAAGTCTTTGGCGGTCAGCGCCAGGCAGTGGGCGATGGTCTTCATTTCCTCTGCGCCCAAGCCACGGGTGGTCACAGCGGCAGTGCCCACGCGGACACCGCTGGTGATAGAGGGTTTCTGGGGATCGCCGGGGATGGCGTTTTTGTTCAGGGTGATGTGGTTGGCGTCGCAGCGCTCCTGCATCTCCATACCGGTGATGTTCATAGGCCGCAGGTCGGTAAGCATCAGGTGGTTGTCGGTGCCGCCGGTGATCAGATCAAAGCCTTCGTCCAGCAGCGCTTGCGCCATAACCTGGGCGTTGGCGACCACATTGTGGGCGTAGGTCTTGAATTCGGGGGACAGCGCCTCTTTCAGGCAGATGGCTTTGGCAGCGATAATATGCTCCACAGGACCGCCCTGGCTGCCGGGGAAGACAGCGGAGTTGACCTTCTTGGCGTATTCTTCCTTACCCATGATCAAACCGCCGCGAGGACCGCGGAGGGTCTTGTGGGTAGTGGTGGTCACGATGTCGGCGTAGGGGACGGGGCTCATGTGGGCGCCGCCTGCAACCAGACCGGCAATGTGGGCCATATCTACCATAAAGATAGCGCCAACTTCGTGGGCGATGTCTGCAAATACCTTAAAGTCGATGGCTCTGGGGTAGGCAGAAGCGCCTGCGATCAGCAGTTTCGGCTGATTCTTTTTAGCCAGATCCCGTACTTCGTCGTAGTCGATGAGGCCGGTCTCGTGATTTACATCATAGGAAACAACATTATAATACTTGCCGGACATATTGGCGGGACTGCCGTGGGTCAGGTGACCGCCATTGGCAAGGCTCATACCCATCAAAGTGTCGCCGGGCTGCAAAAATGCCAGTTCTACAGCCATATTTGCCTGGGCGCCGGAGTGGGGTTGTACGTTGGCAAATTCCGCGCCAAACAGTTCTTTGGCTCTGTCGATACACAGTTGCTCGATCTCGTCAACGATCTGGCAGCCGCCGTAGTAACGCTTGCCGGGGAGACCTTCGGCGTATTTGTTGGTGAGGATAGAGCCCATTGCGGCGATCACCGCGGGGGAGGCGAAGTTCTCAGAAGCGATCAGTTCCAGACCGTCTTTCTGCCGGGAGAATTCCCGGTCCATCATTTTGGCAAGTTCCGGATCGTATTGGGAAACAAATCCGATAGAATCCATAGGTTTAGAGAGCATACGATTGTCCTACTTTCTTTATTTAGTATAACAAAAACAGCAGCCCCGGGAGGACTGCTTCCAAGCCGGGCAAACCTGCCCGTTTACGCATCTCCGTCCTTTTGCCTGAGAGATTCGGCAGCGCAGGCTGCTTTGCACCTTCGGCACACAACTCAATGTGTTCTCCAGAGAGTCCTCATTCATCCGGTCCGGCACGCCGCTCCGGATGCTTCATAGGGGATATTTTGTTTTCTGAAAATAAGTATACACCATATTTGGTAAAAGTCAATGCCAAGAGTAAAGAAAATAACAAAAAACGCCGGGGCAGGGGAGTCCTGCCGCTGCTGAAACTTATTCTTCTGTTATTGTGCCCGGTATCTGTCTTGCGTCAAACAAATTCGCACTTTTCGAGGTGTTGGTCTACCTAAGCGCCATATGCCTCCCTTTGTCAGGGGCGGTATCACGGCACAGCCGTGACGGAGGGGTAGTCTTCCCCCAGTCACCTGCGGTGACAGCCCTGCCGGTCCCGCGCCCCTTTTGTCTGCTCCGCAGACATTTCCACCGCTATCGGGGAAAGCCACCCTCATCAGAGGGAGCCAAATATGTGCGTCACAAAATTTGAAACTGCTCCATAAACCGGAAATTATAGAATATTAAACCCTGAATTTTTATGGAATTTTATCTTTTTCAGGAAAGAATGTGGACATAGAAGAAAAAATCATCTATAATAATAACTGGAAAAGTGTATCACCCCTTTCCGATAAGGTCAAAACAACGCCGGAGGAACGATATTTACAGGAGGGAACGAAGATGAAAAGATTTTTACCTATACTGCTTGTTCTTGTGATGCTTGTGGGGATGTTGCCTGTGGGGGCACATGCTGCGGAATATGTGTTAGATGAGGTCCATCTGCGGGTGGAGAAACCTGTTGCAGGTTATGCGCCCCGTTTCGAGGCATGGATCGAAGAGGAAAACCCCCATTATTATATCAGCACTGCGAATAAAACCAATTTTATAAATAGTGTCCGCTGGGAGGATACGACGGAGGGCAGATACCTGACGGAAGACGATGTTTTTATCCAGGGACATATTTACTGTGTTGCCATTCGGTGTAACGCCGACCAGTGTTATGAGTTTAATGCGCAGATAGCGAATAACAATGTTTCTGCGTACTATTCTGCAAAGGGCTATGTCAATGGAAAACTGGGCGTTATGAATATTGGTACCTATGTCAGTGAGGCACTTAGGAAGACTACGGTCTACTATACATTTACAAGTTGCGAGGCTGCGCCTGCGCCTGTTAGCCAAGTGTCGGTATCCGGCATCAAGACACCCCACCATTTGGATGCGCCGGATTATGATGCTACAGTAGCGGGGAACCAATACCGTATTGCTGTTGATCAAAGCGCCGCAATGCAGCGTTCATTCTATAACGGTGTTGGCTGGCAGCGGATCCTGGGAGGCGGCTATACTTACACGATGGATACCGAAGACGCTTTTGAAGGTGGAAAAATTTATCGGGTCAGTGTGCTTTTGGAGGCAGTGCATCCTTACCGGTTTGCGGTGGATACGCAAAACCAACTCCAGGTAACCGGTACGATCAAAGGCATACCTGCCACTGTCCGGGATGCTTATGGCTATTTAGACCCAACCCGATATTGTATTGTGGAATATGAATTTCCCATTACCTCGTTGAACAATTACTGTATTCTCAGTGATATTACGATTACCGATATTGACACACCACTGCCCGGAAGATGCCCGGACTATACCGCAACGAAAATCGTCGGCGCCCATTTCCGGGAAATGGACAGTACTTATGTAAAAAACGGTATTGCCTGGTACGATGAGACTGCTTGCGCTTATCTCAAACCAACAGATACTTTTACAGAGAACCATATTTATACGGTGATGGTCAATCTGCAATCTGCGGAAAACTATCTGTTTCAAGATGACGAAAACGGCAACTGGGTTACAACTGCTACCATAAATGGACAACCTGCTGCCGTTGCCAACGAGAGATTGGGCGCGGACAAGTTCCGGGCGGACTACACCTTTGCCACTTGCCAAAAGGGCAAGGTGTCCCAGATAGATGTTACGGTTCAGGCTCCGATACTGGGCGCTCTGGGAAGTTACGATGTAACCTTTGATCAGGCGGGTGCCATCTGCGAAGATCGGAACGACGGTTATTTTGAAGAGGGCGTTGCCTGGTGGGATAATCAGGAGAATACCTATTTGCTGCCCGGTCAGCGGTTTGCGCCCAACCGCAGTTACAGTTTGGAACTGTATCTGGAGGCGGAAACCGGCTATACCATCGACAGCGGTGTTAGCGTTACGATAAACGGCATTGCCGCAGATGCTTGGGGCGGAGGAAACAGTGTTTGGGTAACCTGCGCCTTTCCTGCGTTGGAAAATGCCACCGGCTGGTATGAATACGATGGAAAGAAAATGTATTGGGATGCAGAAGGCAATCCCTATACCGGCTGGAAGTACTTCGATGAAGGCTGGTATTTCTTTGACAGCATCGGAACAATGGCAACCGGCTGGATCAAGGATGAGGGAAAAGAGTACTATATGGGCGCAGATGGCGTTATGGTCACCGGCTGGGTTAAGCAGACCGGTATTTGGTACTATCTGCAGCCGGGTTCCGGCGCAATGGCTACCGGTTGGAAGACCATTAACGGCAAAACCTATTATTTCAAAAATAATGGTGCAATGGTTACCGGCTCAATAGAGATCGCCGGCAAGCGGTATCAATTTGATGCCAACGGCGTTTTGATGGACCTGAACAAGAAAGGCTGGGAACAGGAGAACGGTAAGTGGTATTACTACGAAAACGGCGGTAAGGTTTCCGGTTGGAAACAGATCAGTAACATATGGTACTACTTTGACGGCGCCGGCGTAATGCAGACCGGTTGGGAGAAGATCAATAGCAAATGGTATTTCTTCAAAACCTCCGGCGCAATGGCTATCGGCTGGTTGCAGCAGGGCGACCTGTGGTATTATCTGGACAGCAGTGGCGCTATGGTTACCGGTACGGTCACCATCAATGGCAAACGGCATAAGTTCGCATCTTCCGGCGTATGGCAGGGAGAGGACAAGAGCCAAAGCAACCAATCCGGCTGGGTGCAGGAAAGCGGTATTTGGTATTACTACCAAAATGGCGTTAAGACAACCGGCTGGCTGCAGGTAAAGGGCGTCTGGTATTACTTTAACGGCAACGGCGCTATGGCAACCGGTTGGCTGCAGGTAAAAGGCGTTTGGTATTACTTTAACGGCAGTGGCGCAATGACGATCGGCTGGTTGCAGATAAACGGCGTTTGGTATTATTTCTATAGCAGCGGCGCAATGGCAACCGGCAGTGTGACCGTAGGCGGAAAAGTATACAACTTCAGCGCTTCCGGCGCCTGCCTGAATCCGTAAATCCGGTTACATATAGGGATCGTGGCTTTGTCGAATCCCAGAAACACCCTCGCAATGCTTCTGCAAAAAAATGGACATAGTAAAAGACCCGGCCGATAGCCGGGTCTTTTACTATTATTCTTCTGCGAAGTCTGCGTCGGTGGCGGTATCTTCTGCCTTGGGGGCATTGACAAAAGCCATCAACTCGTCGCCGGTGATGGTTTCCTTCACCAGCAGGAAGTCGGCGATCTCGTCCAGAAGATCCCGGTTTTCGGTGAGTATGGTTTTGGCATCTTCATAGCATTTATTCAGAAGCGCCTGCACTGCCTTATCCACCTGGGCGGCAGTCTCCTGAGAGCAGTCCAGATAGGACTGGGCATCCAGATACTGATTTTGTACCGTGGCAGGCGCCATCAGACCCAGTTCTTCACTCATACCGTACTGGGCGATCATACTCCGGGCAAGGGCAGTCGCCCGCTGAATATCGTTGGCAGCGCCGGTGGTCTTAACACCGAATCCCACCTGCTCTGCGGCTCTGCCGCCTACAAGGGTGCGCAGTTCTGTCATCAGTTCCTGGGAAGTTTGCAGGAATTTTTCTTCCTCGGGCATCTGCATGGTGTAACCCAGGGCGCCGGAGGTGTGGGGGACGATGGTGATCTTGGAAACCGGCTGGGAATGCTTCTCCAAGGCGGCGACCAGAGCGTGACCTACCTCGTGGTAGGCGACCAGCCGTTTTTCTGTGTCGGTAAGAACGGTGTTCTTTTTCTCCGTACCGGCGATGACGGTTTCAAAGGAGACCAGCAGATCTTCCTGGTTTACCATCTTGCGACCTTTCCGCACCGCCCGGAGGGCAGCCTCGTTGACCAGGTTGGCAAGGTCAGCGCCTACCGCGCCGGCGGTGGCCTGGGCGATCTTCTTTAAGTCCACATCTTCCGAGAGTTTGATCTTCCGGGTGTGTACTTTCAAGGTGTCCAGACGGCCTTGCAGGTTGGGGCGGTCTACCACGATCCGCCGGTCAAAACGACCGGGGCGCAGCAGCGCTTTGTCCAAAATTTCCGGACGGTTGGTAGCGGCAAGGCACACAATGCCCTTGGAAGAATCAAAGCCATCGATCTCACCTAAAAGTTGGTTTAGGGTCTGCTCGTGTTCGGAGTTGCCGCCGTAGCGGGAATCCCGGGAGCGACCCACCGCGTCGATCTCGTCAATGAAAATGATACAAGGGGCGACCTTTGCCGCCTGCTTGAACAGGTCTCTTACGCGGCTTGCGCCCACGCCCACAAACATCTCCACAAAGTCAGAACCGGAAATGGAGAAGAAGGGGACATTGGCTTCACCGGCAACTGCCTTGGCAAGGAGGGTCTTGCCTGTGCCGGGAGAGCCTACCAGTAGCGCGCCTTTGGGCAGTTTCGCACCGATCTCTTTATACTTGTTGGGGTTGTGGAGGAAATCAATGATCTCCTGCAAAGATTCCTTTGCCTCGTCCTGACCGGCAACATCTTTGAATGTGACACCGGTCTGCTTTTCCATATACATTTTGGCTTTGCTGGCGCCGATAGAACCCATCATACCGTCGCCGCCGATGCGCTTGGAGATGCGGTTGAACAGGAAGAAGGTCAAACCGAACATCGCCGCATAGGTAAGGATCATAATAATGGTGGAGTTGTCTTCCACAATCACCTGGCTCACTGTCACGCCCATTGCGTCCAGTTTTTCCGCCAGCGCCAGCGCGTCGCCGCCGGTGGGAAGACCGGTGTAGCAGGCCTGCTGCTGGGTGGCAGGTTTTGCCGCTTCTTCCTTGGTCAGGTAAATGATCCGGTCAAAGCGCAACTGCACCTCATGGAGATTACCGGCTTCCATGGCATCGGCAAAATCAGAGAAGGTGGTCTCTTTGTACAGACTGTCAACAATGGCGTTGTATGCCAGACTGACAAGCAAGATCACCACCACGGAGATCAGCAATACCGACCATACACTGCCTTTTGGCTTTTTGTCGTCTTTGTTGGGGTTGTTTGGATTTTTTTGGTTATCCATTGGCATTTTGCCTCCTTGGACATACATTATATGGTTATCTTAGCACACTATAACACAAATCATCCATAAACGCAACGCAACAAGTATGCTTTGACGTAAACTTTCTGTTAAATTCAGATTTGTCGGGCAGTTGGTTAGACGTACGATCCAGAGGCCCCCTTGTGTAAAGGAGGCTCCGCGAAGCGGTGGGGGATTGTATTACGGATTCGCCGGAAATGCTTGAGGGTGTTGTAGATCCTACTGCACAATCCCTCCGTCACGGCTTACGCCGTGGCACCTCCCTTTACACAAGGGAGGCTTTGAGGGCGCAGAATTTGAAAGAGCCCGACAAACCGGGATTTGATCGACGCAAGAAAGATTCCGGGCGCTATAACGGAAGAGGTTATTTGATTCGTGTTGATGGCGAATTTGCCTGCCGGGGGATCCCGGTAAATTTTACTGTTGAGATATATCGGAAAATCTGTTATAATGATTTTATATGTGAAAGTATACCCATTTTTGAGGAGTGTATGGATATGGCAGAGAAATTTCGTCGCGGTCCGCGCCCGGAACGGAGAGAGCGGCAGCCGATAGAAGAAATCGAAGGGCAATTGGAAGGTCGCAACGCCTTGACCGAGGCGCTGCGCAGCGGACGCACCATCGACAAAGTGTTTATCGCCAACGGCGACACAGACAAGGGACTGCAGCGCCTTGCCGCCCAGGCAAAAGAGGCAGGGGCGGTGATCGTACCGGTGGACAGACGGAAGTTAGACGCAATGAGCACCACCCACGCCCACCAGGGTGTCATCGCTTTGGCGGCGGCAAGGGAATATTTTTCCATCGACGACATTTTGGAAGAGGCGGCAACCCGGGGCGAAAATGCCCTGATCGTTATATGCGACGAACTGTCTGACCCCCATAACTTGGGCGCGATCATCCGTACTGCGGAGTGCGCCGGCGCCCACGGCGTGATCATCCCCAAGCGCCGCAGCGTGGGTCTGACTGCCACGGTGGCAAAAGCCTCTGCCGGCGCGGTGGAGTATATGAAGGTGGCAAGAGTCACCAACATCAACGCCGCCATGGACGAACTGAAAGAAAAGGGCGTATGGATCTTCGGCACTGCCGCGGAAGGTTCTGTGCCTATGTACCAGGCAGACCTGACCGGTCCTACCGCCATTGTCATTGGCTCTGAGGGCGACGGTATGAGCCGGCTTGTGCAAAAAAATTGCGATGTAACGGTCCACATCCCTATGAAGGGCCGCATTTCTTCACTGAACGCATCCTCCGCAGCATCTATTTTGCTGTATGAGGCAGTGCGGCAAAGGAGGTAACTATGGACGAGAAAGAATTGCAGGAAAATGAACTGCAGGAATTTAGTTTAGACGATATTATGCGGGAATTTGGTTCGGATGCGCCGGTAGAGGACACCGGGGAAGAACCGGTGTTTACCGAGGAAGAACTGTTCCCGGAAGAAGCGGCTGCGCCGGAAGTTGCCGTTACCGGCGATACTATCCGTATGGAGCCGATTGCTGCAGCCCCCATCCGGGAGGAAAAGGTCACCTCCGATACCATCCGTCTGGACACCGCCTTGATCGCCAAAGGCACGGTGCGCAATGCCCAGCCTATCCAGGATGAGGAAGAAGAACCCCAGCCGGAAGAAGCGGCTTTCGACGGTCAGTGGGAGCCGGAGTACGAGCAGCCTATGGGCGAGTATGTCCCCCCACAGCCGATTCTGATCCATCCCCGTTCCCGTCTGCGGGAACTGAAGAAAAAGTTGGTCACCGGTCCGGAGCGGCTTTACTACCAACTGGCGGAAAAAGGCGTTGGCAAACTGCAGGTAGCACTGTTTTTGAGCATTTTGGTGGTGCTGGTCTGCGCCATTGCCACGACTATGCACGCCTTCGGCGCAGTGCAGCCGGAGCGGATGAAACTGCTGGTGTTCAGCCAGTTTTTGGCAATGCTCCTCTCTGCGCTTTTGGGCAGTTTCCAACTGATCGAAGGCGTAACGGATCTGTTTAAAAAGCGCTTTACATTAAATACATTGCTGGTGTTCACATTTGTGGCGTGCGCGTTGGATGGCGTCTTGTGCCTGAAAATGCAACAAGTGCCTTGCTGCGCCGCATTCAGCCTGCAGGTGACCACATCGCTGTGGAGCGCCTATCAGCAGCGCAGCACCCGCCTAAGCCGGTTGGATACCATGCGCAAAGCCACCAAACTGGATAAGATCAGCCTGCAGGATAACTATTATGAAGACCGGGCCGGCGTCCTGCGGGGCGAAGGTCAGGTGGAAGACTTTATGAACACCGAGCACGAGAGCACCCGCCTGGAGAAAGTGATCTCTGTTTACGCTCTGGCGGCGTTGGGCGTCAGTCTGGCAGTGGCTGTTGTGGCATGCCTGCTGCAAAGCGTCTGGTTTGGCATCCGTGTGTGGGCGGTGACTTTGCTGGCATCTATGCCCGCCACCATCTTTATCACCCTCTCCCGACCCAATGCGGTGCTGCGGATGCGTCTGCATAAATTGGGCGCGGTGATCTGCAGTTGGAAGGGCGTAAAGGCACTGTGCCAGAAATTGGTATTCCCCGTAACTTTCGACGATCTGTTCCCGGCGGGTACGCTGCAACTGAACGGCGTAAAATTCTTTACCGACCGCTCCCCGGATCAAACTGTGGCATATGCCGCGGCGCTGATCAGCGAAAACGGCGGCGGTATGAAACCGCTGTTTGACTATCTGCTGGAAAGCCGCAACGGTGTCCACTACACCGCCCGGGAGTTCCGGGCATACGATGGGGGCGGTATCGGCGCTGTGGTCAATGGCGCTGATGTACTGGCAGGCAGTTTGGGTTTCCTTGCCCAAAAGGGCGTGGAAGTGCCGGAAGGTATGCGGGTCGGTAACGCGGTGTGCGTTGCCGTGGATGGGGAACTTTGCGGCATCTTTGCCGTTGCCTATGAAAAGAGCCGCATCACCACAGCGGCGCTGAACACCCTGTCTTCTTACCGTGGTTTGCGTCCTGTTCTTGTGGGCAGCCAGTTTATGCTCACCCAGGAATTCCTCCGGGCGAAATTCGGTATTGCCGTCCGGAAACTGACCATCCCGGAGATCGAAAATGCACCTGCTCAGTTGCAAGACCCGGAAGGGGAGGCGCTGGTCCTGGCCACGAAAGATGGCATCGCGCCCTTCGCCTTCGGTGTCACCGGCGCAAGAGCCTTGCGCACCGCCAGCATTTTGGGCGTGGTGATCCACCTGACGGGCGGTATCCTGGGTATGGCTATGATGTTGGTTCTGGCGATTTTGGGGGCAGGTCAGTTGCTCACCCCCGCCAATCTGTTCCTTTACGAACTGATATGGATGATCCCCGGCATCCTCATCTCCGAGTGGACAAGATCCATCTAAATGCATAATTCAGAATGCACACTTTAGGGAACGGCCTGCGCCGTTCCCTTTTTTGCGTAAAGAAAACCATCGGTACAGTCGGCGATTCCTTAAGAACTTTCGTTTTGCCCACTCCCGCCGCAGCGGCAGGCCTCCCCCTGCCGAGGGAGGTGGCAAAAATCTAATTGATTTTTGACGGAGGGAGAGAAACAAGAAAGGAAAATTCTCTCCCCCGGTCTTTTGCAGCGCAAAATCCAGCCCCCTCGTCAGAGGGGGCCTTTGTCATGTGTAACCCCGTTTGCGGCAGCGGAGGGCAGCACATAAGCGATAGATATAGGTTATGTTGGTAAAGGCAAGAATGGGGCTGCCACACCATCGGCTGTGCAGGCAGTTATGATTTGCGCAGGAATACTACGTTCTGCGCCGATAAAACGGTCTTTGCTTAAAAAATGCCAGGTTTACATAACAACAAAACGCAAAAAACAGTTGCAGCGCAACGGTTTTTTGATTTTGAAAATGTTAGGAATTTTGTGAATTTTTTGTTGCTTTTTGGAGAAAAGAGCGGTATAATATTCGTTGGATGAAATTCCGCAGAAATTATGCTTTTGCGGCAAAATCCGCAAAAAATAGAAATTTGGGAGGAAATCTTATGAATCTTGTCTATGGTATCAAAGACAAACCCAAGTTCGGTCAGTTGCTGGTTTTCGCATTCCAGCAGGTTCTGGCGATCTTGGCAGCAACCATCGCAGTACCCTCTATCATCGGCAACGGTATGAGCCAGGCTGCCGCTCTGTTCGGCGCCGGTGTCGGTACCATCGTCTATCAATTATTCACCAAGTTTAAGAGCCCCGTTTACCTGGGATCTTCCTTTGCGTTCCTGGGCTCTATGGGCGCAGCCTTCGCAGGCGCTGCTTCCACTGCAGCCGGTTTTGCCGGTCTCCTTCTGGGCGCTGTGTGCGCCGGCCTGGTGTATGTGATCATCGCCATCGCTGTTAAGTTTGCAGGCGTCAACTGGATCAACAAACTGATGCCCCCTGTGGTTATCGGACCCACCGTCGCTATCATCGGTCTTAGCCTGGCAGGCAATGCAATCGGCGATCTGACCACCGGCCGTGTTGCTGGCTGCAGCCCCTATGTGGCGCTCATCTGCGGTCTGGTGACTCTGCTTGCCGTTATCTTCTTCTCCGTCTACGGCAAGAAGATGGCAAAGTTGATCCCCTTCATCCTGGGCATTCTGTGCGGCTATGTTGCGGCTACCATCTTCACTGTCATCGGCTCCGCTACCAGTAATGCTGCTCTGATGGTCATCGACTTCAGCGTGTTCAAGGATATGCAGATCTTCGCAGTTCCCCAGTTCACTTTCATCGAGGCATTCAAGGGCGTTAAGGATATTGACGGCCCTTACATCGCAACCATCGCTGTTGCTTATATCCCTGTTGCATTCGTTGTGTTCGCAGAGCACATTGCCGACCACAAGAACCTGTCCTCCATCATCGGTCAGGATCTGCTGGAAGAGCCCGGCCTGCACCGCACCCTGCTGGGTGACGGCGTTGGTTCTATCGCCGGCGCATTCTTCGGCGGCTGCCCCAACACCACCTACGGCGAGTCCGTCGGCTGTGTTGCGATCACCCGTAACGCTTCTGTGGTCACCATCACCGCTGCTGCGATTATGTGTATCGTGATCTCCTTCTTCGGCCCCTTCGTTACCTTCCTGGCTTCCATCCCCAACTGCGTGATGGGCGGCGTCTGCATGACCCTGTACGGCTTCATCGCTGTCTCCGGTCTGAAGATGATCCAGCAGGTCAACCTGGGCGCAAGCAAGAACTTGTTTGTTGTTGCCGTGATCCTGATCGCCGGTATCGGCGGCTTGAGCCTGACCTTCGGTAAGGTCACCCTGACCTCCATCGCCTGCGCTCTGATCCTGGGCATTCTGGTCAACCTGTTCGTCTCCAAGGCACAGGAAGACTGATTTAAAAGTACACAAAAAAAGTCCACTGGAAATTCCAGTGGACTTTTTTGCTGCGTGGGAAGATGTGCCGAACTGCGGCTACACCCCGGTGATCCGTTCTGAGTCATTGCGAGGCTTGCATTGCAAGCCGTGGCAATCCGTTCCTTAAAATTAAAAAACCAAACTGCCGACTTGCGGCGGGATGATACTTCTCTTTGCTGCCGATAAATCTTAATGGCAGTTATGGCTGCCGCAATTGTGACTTCCGCAACCGTGGTCGCCGCAGGTGTGTTCTTGACCGTGGTGGTCGTGGTGATTGCATTTTGCGTTGGGATCATAGGAAAGTGTTCCGGCGATACAAGCGGTTACAGCATCATCTGCATTCCCACTGACACCGCCGAATAACTTAATACCTGCCTGGGCAAGGGCCATCTGAGCGCCGCCGCCGATACCTCCGCAGATGAGCACATCAACGCCCAGACCGGAAAGCAGTCCTGCCAATGCGCCGTGTCCGCTTCCGTTGGTGTCAATGACTTCTTCGGATACGACGGAATTGTCCCGGACATCATATACCTTGAATTGCGCGGTATGGCCGAAGTGCTGGAAGATCTCTCCATTTTCATAAGTTACTGCAATTTTCATTTTACATTCTCCTTTGTATTTAGTAATTTCATTGATTTTCTGAACTGAAGGGCAAAAAGTACCGCTGTGAAGGTTACGGCTATGATATCGGCAACCGGTTCTGCCATATATACGCCCATAGTTTTATCCGACATTAGATTGGGCATCAGATAGATCAGCGGCAGGAGCAAAACGAATTTGCGCACGATGGCTACGATAATAGAGCAAGGGGCGTTGCCGGTGGAAACAAAGGTCATCTGGCAGGCGATCTGAATACCGAAAATGCACATTACACCGCAGTAAATGCGAAGGGCTTTGGCGGTGAAGGCGATCATTTCCCCATCCGGGGTGAAGATCCCGGCAAAGACCTTGGGGAACAGCATGATCGCGCCCCAGATCAAAAAGGAATAGACAAGGCAGGATGTGAGCAGTAATCGGAAGGTTTTTTTGACCCGGTCTGCGTTTTTGGCGCCGTAGTTATAACTGGAAATGGGCTGTGCGCCCTGGGCGATGCCCTGCATAGGCAGCATAGCAAACTGCATCACACTGGTCAGGATCGTCATGGCGCCTACAGCAATATCGCCGCCATACTTCAGAAGGGAAGAATTGAAACATACGGAGATCACGCTTTCGCTGCCCTGCATAATAAAAGTAGAGAGTCCGAGCGCCACGCAGGGAAATACCAGTTTGCCGTCGATCTTCATATGCTTTGCTTGCAGTTTCAGATAACTTCGTTTACTGCGAAGGAAGGTAAGGACCCACACGCAGGAGATCGCCTGGGAAAGGATAGTGGCAAGGGCAGCGCCCCTTACGCCCATATGGAAACCAAAAATAAAAATGGGATCCAAAATGATGTTGCAGATGGCGCCGATGAGCACCGTGACCATACTGACCTTGGTAAAACCCTGGGCGGTGATGAACGCGCCCATACCAAGGGTCAGTTGTACGAATATTGTGCCGATGGCGTAGATGTTCATATAGTCGGTGGCGTAGCCGATGGTATTTTCACTGGCGCCAAACAGCAGAAGCAGATCCTTATTCCAGATCAGCAGGACAATGCTCAGGGCTGCGGAAATGAGGATCTGCAAAGTAAAGCAGCCGCCAAGGATCTTTTCTGCAGATCCGTTTTCACCTTTGCCCATATAAATGGATGCCTTCGGCGCGCCGCCGGAACTGATCATCGAGGCAAAGGCGGAGACGATCATGATGATCGGCATACATACGCCCACACCGGTAAGGGCAAGACTGCCGTCCCCCGGCATATGACCGATGTAAATACGGTCAACGATGTTATAGAGCATATTGATCAGTTGGGCGACCACTGTGGGGATCGCCAACTTGAAAAGCAGTTTCCCGATCGGCGCAGTGCCGAGCATTTCTTTGTTGTCGTTCACGATGATACTCCTTTATACTTCAATTGTTCCATAAAATTTCGCAGTGTTGGGAACAATACCCTTCTGTGATATAGCCTTGTTTTACTTATTATATCAAATTCCAAAACTTGTGGAAACAAAATTTTTGTAAATAATTTTGCCGTTTTAGCGGCGGTGCAACCAACCTGCCCCCGGCAGGTTGTGACAATCTGCAGCCTTCTCCTTGAGGAGAAGGTGTCGCGGCATAGCCGTGACGGATGAGGTGGAGCAATGCCGAACTAATATGTACCGAACTGCGGCTTCGCCGCGGTGACCCGTAGGGAATCAGCAATCAATGTGTCGCTCCGTCCAGCCGTCGCGACCAACCTGCCCCCGGCAGGTTGTGATTTACATTATTCGATTCCCGTACGGTCACCACAACAAAAAAACTCCAGTGCATTGCACTGGAGTTTTTTCGTGGTGACCCGTACGGGAATCGAACCCATGTTACCGCCGTGAAAGGGCGGTGTCTTAACCGCTTGACCAACGGGCCTGGTAGCGGC
>JAZQBF010000065.1:0-1613 GCA_045545615.1 Faecousia sp. | reverse complement strand
TCATCTCGTTGGCAGTGCCGGCGAGCAACTTTTTCAGACCGTCGAAACCGCCGTTTTCGGTGTCGCCGTTGATGACCATATTGTGGAAGAAGTTGGCGGTAGCCTTGATCTTCTGCTCCGCCTGGAACGCCATCTCATCGGCAGAACCAGAAGTGCCCTGGAGCACACGGTCCACCTGGAAAGCGCCGCCCATGATCACCGCATTGGTGGTCTTCTTTTCCCGGATGGCTTCGCCGGGGGTGTACTCCTGACCCACGGTACGCACCGCCGCGGTAGCGGGGGATTTCAACTGGATGTAGCCGTAAGTGAGGGTAGAACCGCCGGTGCCGGGGGAAATGGCGTTGTCAAACACCATATTGTCCAGCAGGCAGGAAGACCGGCGGAACATATCCACCACTTTCTGATCTACCTTGTCTGCCATAGAAACTTTTGCATCTTTCAGTGTAATTGCCATAATCAAATTCTCCTTTAAGTAAAATTTTTGTATCATAACCGCCACAGCGGTGAATACACATCTTCAAATTCCAATTTGTTGGGATGCCCCGACAGGCAAATTCGCACGAACACCGGGAAGTAGTTTTTACTTCCGTTATAGTGCCCGGTATCTGTCCGTTCCTCGGTGTCATCCTGAGCGGAGCGTAGCGGAGACGAAGCATCTTTCCCGCTCCGGTAGACGAACTGCGAAGATTCTTCGACGCGGTTGCCAAAGGCAACCTTGCTCAGAATGACACAAGTTTTTTACATTGTAGGTGACCGAGCGATATGGCGGAAGGAATTGTTTGATTCGTGTTGGTAACGAATTGCCCGTCGGGCATCCGCCCTTCCGCTATATCCCTCGGTAACCCACCGCACCCCCTCTTGCCTCCCTCTGACGAGGGAGGTGGGTTCGCCGCAGGCGAAGACGGAGGGAGAGATTATTTAATCCGTCGCGAAGCGACACCACAATTGTGCATTGTGGACTGTGCATTATCAGGACTGTCGGGGACGCCAGTCCCTACGCAACTATCAACTATCAACTCTTCTTCTTAAACTTTTCCCTTAAGGCGTCTGCCAAGGTTTTGGGTTCATCCGGCTGAAAAATCTGCCTTGCGCCGGTACCGGGGGCATAGGCAGGCGGCATCTGGCTTTCAAAGAGATAGCCGCAGGTCTTCTTCAACTCTTTCAGCGCCTTTTCGATAGCGCCTTCTTCACCATTGGCAAGGCTGTCCATGTCCAAAAGCGCCCGAATAGCGGTCAAATTCCTGCCACCGGCTTTCATCACCGCCTGCTCCAACGCAGAATCAAACCGCACCTTCCGGATCTCCTGCTGGTGGGCATTTTCCCTTTCCTGGGCGGCCTCCAAAATGGCAGCCACCGCCTCTTCTCCAATTCCCAAACCTTCCAAAAATTCCTTTTCCATAATTTCCTCCCTCTTGTAGGGCGACCATTGGTCGCCTGTTATACCTTCCCCCGGGGGGAAGGTGGCAAAAATCGAAGTTTTTTGACGGAAGAGGAACGGCGAAATCCCAACATTATATTAAGACTAAAACAAATAGCAA
Source organism: Faecousia sp. (assembly GCA_045545615.1). Lineage (GTDB taxonomy): Bacteria > Bacillota > Clostridia > Oscillospirales > Oscillospiraceae > Faecousia. The sequence continues at coordinate 75 of JAZQBF010000065.1, read as the reverse complement.
ATATTTAGATTCCCGCCCGCATTCCTCACCCGTCTGCCCTATGGGCAAACACCCTCCCCCCGGGGGAGGGTATGG
>JAZQBF010000064.1:0-3555 GCA_045545615.1 Faecousia sp. | reverse complement strand
GAGGGAGATCCGTTGGAGATCTATACGGAAAAGGATGGCGGGGTGATCTTCCGGAAGTACTCCCCTATGGGGGATCTGCAGGATTTTGCTACGCAGATCTGCGAGTCCATTGGGGCAAACACCGGTCACGTGGCGGCGGTTTCCGACCGGGACAGCATCATCGCTCTAGCCGGCGCGCCCAAGCGGGAACTGATGGACAAGCCCAACTCTCAAGAGTTGGACAAACTGATGGAGAGCCGGAAGAATTACCGCTATATCCCCGGGGATGCCATGCTCCGGGCAACGGAGAGTTCCGACAAATACCACCTGGGCGTGGCAGCGCCTATCCTAAGTCAGGGCGACTTGATGGGTTGCGTGATGCTGCTGATGGACGAAAAAACAACGCCCCTGGCGGAAGCCGATCAGCGCCTTGCCCAGACCGTGGCAGGTTTCTTAGGCAAGCAGATGGAAAACTAACAAGCAGGGTTCACTTGAACCCTGCTTTTCTTTTATTTGATTTTCTTGTTATTTAATATCGCATCCGTCAAGGTATCGCCGGTGTAGCGCAAGGTAAGCAGGAAAAAGGGCGCATCCTGCCACAGCAGATCCAGGAATATCTGATCTCCCTCCCACTTGGGAAGATCGTTCAGAAACGCCCGGCTGACCCAGCGCAAATCCCCTTCGTCACACTCGGTCAGTTCCCCCTCAAAGCCATCGGCGGTAAAGAGGTACATATACTCCCCCTCTGCCTGGTCTGAAAGAAAGGTGACCACACCCCGCATCCGCCAACTGGTGAGGGTCAGGCCCGTTTCCTCTTTTGCTTCCCGCAAAAGGCATTGATCCGGAGACTCGTTTTCCAAAAACTTGCCGCCAATACCGATCCACTTATCTTTGTTGATGTCCTTTTCTTTTTTCACCCGGTGGAGCATCAGCACTTCATCACCCCGGGTGATGTAGCACAAGGTGGTGTTGATCATTTTTTCTTTTTCCCTTTCATCAGCCGGAATGCCCGGTGGAGATTTTTGACTTCCACTTCTGCGTGACCGTCCTCCCGTTCCCCATCCAGCGTCCAGGGCATATCAGGACTGGCAAAGATCCGCAAATTGGACGCCGAGCAGAAGGTGAGCATCCGGCAGTTATACTGCTGTTTCCGCACCGCCTGAACACATTCAGAGATCTCGCTTAGATCCTTTGGCATCCGCAAAAGCAGAATTTCAAACTTGCCGTCTCGCATATCCACCTGCTTGGGGTCTAAGGTAAGAATGCCGCCCACGCTGGTGGAATTGCAAATAGCGCCAAAGAGGAAATCGTCCTCAATGATCTGTCCGTCGCCCAGTTCCAGACGGATATGGGTCTTGCGGATCTGGGACAGTTCCTGAATGCCCTCCAGCAAATAGGCGGTGTGCCCCAGCGCATTTTTCACGCTTTGGGGTGTGGCGTAACTGGCCCGGGTAAACGCGCCGAAAGAGGCAACATAAGAAAAATACCGTCCGCCGAAACTGCCCAGGTCATAACTCTCCGGGCAACCCTCCACAATTTGCCGCGCCGCATCTAAAATATTTTCCGGCAGGTGCAAACTGTTGGCAAAATCGTTGGTAGACCCGGCGGGGATGTAGCCTATGGGAATATCCACGCCGCTATCCAGCAGACCGGACACCGTTTCGTTGAATGTCCCGTCGCCGCCGCAGCAGACCACCAAATCCATATCTTTTGCCAGGCGTTTTACCGCCTTGGTGGCATCGCCGTGGTCTTCTGTGATGTGAACCGTTACATCATAACCGCCACGGTTGAAAATGGAGATGATCTCCGGCAAATAGCGGTTTGCCTTCCGCGTACCTGCAAAAGGATTCATTACAAAGAACATTTTTTTCATAGGATCACCTGCGAAAAGGATTTTTCTATATTATATCCCCGGGGGTGCTAAATCGCAAGTGAATTTTCTGTTACGAACCTGCTGCGGCTGTGACTAAGATCCCCAAATTATCCCGGTATATCTCGTCAAACTGGGTCAGCGGCAAGGGGTTTACCCCCTGCCCCACCTCTATGGTATAGCCGGGTCTGCGGAAATTTTGAATGAACCAGTCTTTATAGCCGGCGTAGGCGGAATTTTCCGAAACAGTGGTCAGCGCATAGCCACTGACCCGGGCAAATGTCTGCCCCAGTTCTTCTGCTCCGGGAATCTCATAATCCCGAAACTGCCAGTAGATCTCTTTGCCCTGGGCGTGGTAAGCCAGCACCAGTGCTGGGTCTACCGCCTCGGTGTATGTCGCCAGCGCCCGGGATTCATACTGATTTAAGGGCGCTCTGCCCACATAATCCCGTGGTCCGGGACGGGTAAATCCCTGGCTGAATTTGATCTCTCTTGCCTGCAGCCATCCGGCAGGATACTGCAAGTTCAGATCAACACCCAAAAGGTTCGCTTTCCAGCCATCGGGGAAAGGGATCGCCGGATAGTCCTGGGACAGCCGCAGGGCAAGGTCATACTGAATATCCCCCGGCTGGATCGCCCCAACTACCAGGTCCACCCCGTCCGGGTCTACCATCGGCACCATATAAATGGTTGCAGTTTCCGAAAGTTCTTTGGCATCCCGGTCAAAGATCTGCCCGCCGGTTTTGATCGCCTCGGCAAAGTCCTCTGCAAATTTCAGAAGCACCAGCGCCGTGATCCACTCGTTGGCGTGATGGGCGGCGGCGAAAATCACCTTTCTCGGACCGTTGCCGATAACCAATGTCCGCAAAGGTCGCTGAAATGCCGTTGTTCCAATCACCTCTGTGCGACAAAATGGATATGCCTGCACGATTTCCAGAATCATCTCATCGCACCGCGCTGCTGTAATGGGTACTTGGGTATTGACGATTGGCATAAAAATCACCTCCGACTATTATATGCGTCGGAGGTGATGATGTTACTTTTGTTGTTCCATGTAGATCAGCAGTACCGCAATATCTGCCGGGCTGACACCGGAAATGCGGCTTGCCTGCCCAATGGACACCGGGCGGATCGCCTGCAGTTTTTCCCTTGCCTCCACCCGGAGACCGGAAATCGCCATATAGTCGATACTTTCCGGGAGCAAGGTGGCTTCCTCTTTCTTAAAGACCTCCACCTGCTTTTCCTGCCGGGCAAGGTAGCCGGCATATTTCACCTGGATCTCCACTTCCTGGGTCACCGCCTCCGGTAAGGAGGGGCGGTTGGGGTCGAAAGGCGCAATGTCTGCATAGGTCACCTGGGGGCGGCGCAAAAGGTCTGCCAAACGGGCAGAATTGGTCACCGGAGCGCTGTCCCGGGCGGCAAGCATAGCATTTACTGCGTCGGATGCGGGCACACCGCAACTCTCCAGCCGCTGGATCTCCCGGCGGACGGCTTCGTATTTTTCCTCTACCTGCCGCAGCCGCTCGGTTGGCACAAGTCCCACCTGGGCGCCGATGGCAGTAAGCCGCTGATCGGCATTGTCCTGCCGGTGAAGCAGACGGTACTCACTGCGGCTGGTCATGATCCGGTAAGGCTCTTGTGTGCCTTTGGTCACCAGATCGTCGATCAGTGTGCCGATATAACTGGTGTCCCGTGTAAGGATCATA
>JAZQBF010000063.1:0-8729 GCA_045545615.1 Faecousia sp. | reverse complement strand
AGACCTGTCAGTCCCCCGAAAAGGCTGCCCAGCAGACACCGGGCAACAAGGATGCCAAAAGCCTGTTTCGCTCCCAATAAACTGAGGGCAATGAGGGTCACCACATTGGCAAGCCCCAATTTGATACCCGGCAGCGGAATGGGCAGCGGAATGAACCGCTCCATAAAGGAAAGACCCAGCGCCAGGGCGGTGAAAATGGCGCAGAGGGCGAGTTTTTTCGTTCTTGTCATAGCCTCACCTCACCACGATGTCCACCGGGGAATCCCCCAAGATCCGGACTTCCACGCCGTTGGGCAGGCAGACGATACTTTTCCCCGCAGAATCTGCCCAGCCGATCTTCCGGCAATCGCCGCCGGGGCAATCGGTATGGGTCACAGCCACTTTTCCCGCTTTCACGGTGACCACATTGGTATACGCCCCCGTTACGGTATAGGCAGCATCTTCACTTAAAGAAAGGGTGGTCAAAAGGTTGCCGTTTTGGTAGATCTCTACGGTATTTCCGGGATTTTTACCGGGCAAAAACAGCAAAAACACAGCCACTGCCAGCGCAAGAACACCGGCAATGGGAAGGATGTCCCATTTAGAAAATTTAAATTTCACTGCTTTGCCCCCCTTTCTATAGTTGTTCGTTGTCATTGCGAGGAGCCGCAGGCGACGCGGCAATCTCAAGCAGGCAGTTTGTCCTGAAGATTGCCACACCAGTGACAATGTCACTGGTTCGCAATGACAGATCTGTACTTCGTGCGTTTATGGAGATTATACCCCTTGTTGCAATTTTTGTAAAGAGGGTTATTCCGTCAACATTTATCGATATAAACATATTTTCTTCGCGATTTTTGTACAAAATGCCATAAATCTATGGACAAGGCTGATAAAGTGTGCTATCTTAATTGCATCATTTAACAGCGAGGTATTGCCTATGGCACGGTCATTTTTTGGCGGTTTGCATCCCAAGGATCAAAAATCCTACACCCGGGCGCGGCTGATCCAGCCCTTCCCTGCCCCGGATACGCTGGTGGTATCTATGTCCCAGCATATCGGTGTTCCCTGCGAGCCCCTGGTAAAGAAAAACGATTTGGTGAAAAAAGGTCAGAAGATCGGCGACAACGAAGGTCTCTGTGTCCCCGTCCACGCCCCGGTTTCCGGTAAGGTAAAGGCGGTGGAGACCCGTCCCCACGTCAGCGGCGTGACGGTGATGAGCGTTGTGATCGAAAACGACCACCAAGACACCCTCTGTGAGGACATCAAACCCCGGACGAAAGAGGAAATTGATGCGCTGACACCGGAGGAACTGATCTCCATTATCCGGGAAGCGGGTATCGTGGGTATGGGTGGCGCCGCCTTCCCCACCCATGTGAAACTGTCCGGCGGCATGGGCAAGGTGGACAAACTGATCATCAATGCCGGTGAGTGCGAGCCCTACATCCCCGCCGACGACCGGCTTTGCCGGGAGATGCCGGACAAACTGGTTGCCGGTATCTGCGTACTTATGAAAATTTTGGGTCTTTCAGACGCCTACATCGGCATTGAGGACAACAAGCCGGAAGCCATTGCCGCACTGAAAGCCTACACCGGCAAATCCGGCATTCAGGTGCATCCCCTGCCCGCCAAGTATCCCCAGGGCGCAGAGAAGCAACTGATCCGCGCCATTACCGGACGGCAGGTGCCCAGCGGCGGTCTGCCTGCGGCGGTGGGCTGCGCGGTGTTCAACATCGCCACCTGCAAGGCGGTCTACGATGCGGTATATCTGGGTATGCCGGTGATCAGCCGGGCGGTGACCGTTTCCGGTGACATTTTGATGGAGCCGAAAAACCTGCAAGTGCCCATCGGCACCAGTTTCAATGACCTTTTGGAAGCCTGCGGTCACTCGGAGAATCCTTACAAAGTCCTCTCCGGCGGTCCGATGATGGGCGTTGCCCAGTTTGACCTGTCCGTTTCCACCGTGAAAGCCTGCAATGCCGTGACGGTGCTGGGCAAGAAAAATCGCTTCAATATAGAAGACCCCCACTGCATCCGCTGCGGCAAGTGTATCGACATCTGTCCCATGCGGCTGATGCCGGTTCTGATGTATAAAGCCATTTACACAAACGATGTTGACGAAATGAACAGCGTCTATCTGATGGACTGCATCGAGTGCGGCTGCTGCGCATACAACTGCCCTGCCGGCGTGCCGCTGGTACTGGCGTTCCGTTCCGGCAAGCAGAAGATCCGGGACGCCGCCCAAAAGTAAGAAAGGAGAACGCAAATGGCGCAAATGAAATATTACTATGAACTGACCATTTCCAGTTCTCCCCACGCCCACACCCGGAACACCACCCGGGCGATCATGGGTCATGTGCTCATCGCCCTGACCCCGGCGCTCTTGGGCAGTGTGTACTTTTTCGGCATCCGGGCGCTGGTGGTGTGCTTAATGAGCATGGTCGCCTGCACACTGCTGGAAAAACTCTGGTGCATTCTCATGAAGCAGAATGACAAGACCTACGACCTTTCCGCGCTGGTCACCGGTCTTTTGCTGGCTTTTGTATGCCCGCCCACCATTCCCTACTGGCAACTGCTCATTGGCGATGCCTTCGCTATTTTGCTTGTAAAGATGCTCTTTGGCGGCATCGGCAAGAATCTGTTTAACCCGGCGCTGGCGGCAAGAGCATTCCTCTTCAGTTGGCCGGTGAGTATGAGCACCTGGGTCAAAGCCGGCTGGGAAAACCAGGCAAGCGTCTTTGGCAGCAATGTGGATATTGTTACTGCCGCAACACCTTTGGCATCTATGCACCGGGGTGAGATGCCTGGGGATAAACTGCTGGATATGTTCATCGGCAATGTAGGCGGCTGTATCGGCGAGACCTCTGTGGCGCTGATCCTCATTGGTTTTCTCTACCTGCTGATCACCAAAGTTATCTCCCCCCGGATCCCTCTGTGCTACATCGGCACGGTGGCGGTTTTGGCATTTTTGTTCCCCATGGGTAACGACCGGCTTCTGTGGACAGCGGCGCAACTTTGCAGCGGCGGTCTGATGCTGGGCGCTGTGTTTATGGCAACAGACTATGTCACCTCTCCGCTCACACGGGCAGGTCAAATGGTTTACGCCGTGGGTTGCGGTGCGCTGACTTTCGTTATCCGCTATTTCGGCGGCTACAACGAGGGCGTATCCTACGCCATTTTAATTATGAACGCCTGCGTGGTCCTCTTTGACCGCATCGGCAGACCCAAGAAGTTCGGCAACCCCGGAAAGGAGGCAAAAGCAAAATGAAGCAAGAATCTTTAGGCCGCTACATTTTGCGGATCACGCTGGTGCTCCTGACCATCGCTGTGGTGGTAGCCGGTCTTTTGGCGATCGTCAACCGCCTCACCGCGCCGGTGATCGCCGCCTCTTTGGAGGCAAAGACCCAGGCGGCTATCAGCCAGGTACTCCCCGGGGGGTATGACAAAGAGATCACCGACTATGCAGATGACAGCGGTATGGTCTCCAAAGTTTATCAAGGCGAAAAGGGCTACGCCTTAGAAGTGACGCCTATGGGTTTTGACAACACCATTACCATGATGGTGGGCATCGACAACGACGGCAAGGTACTGGACATTGCCATCGTATCCCACACAGAGTCTGCCGGTCTCGGCGCTGTGGCGGCGGCAAACAACCAAAAGGGTCAATCCTTCCGGGGGCAGTTTGCTGGCGCATCCGGCTCGGTGTCCGTCAGCAAAGACGGTGGCGACATTGACGCCATTACCAGCGCCACCATCACATCCCGGGCAGTGTGCAACGGCGTCAACGCCGCCCTTGCCTGCGTTGCCGGATTGGGAGGTGCCAAATGAACTTTAAAAAGCAATTAAAAGAGGGTCTTTTGACCAAAAACCCGGTGCTGGTACAGATGCTGGGTATGTGTTCTACCTTGGCGATCTCCACCAGCCTCTTTAACGGCTTGGGTATGGGCATCGCGGTGACGGTGATCACCATTTGCTCCAATATGCTCATTTCCGCCCTGCGGAAAGTGATCCCGCCCCAGGTGCGTATCGCCGCCTATATTACCATTATCGCCGGCTTTGTGACCATTGTGGATCTACTTCTCAAGGCTTACATCCCCGCCCTTTCGGACAGTTTGGGCGTGTTTATCCCCCTGATCGTGGTCAACTGCATCGTTTTGGGCAGAGCCGAGGGTTTTGCCTCCAAGCACGGGGTTTTAGCCTCCGCTGTGGACGGTCTGTGCCAGGGCATTGGCTACACCGCGGCGCTGGTACTCATTTGCATTGTCCGGGAACTGCTGGGCGCCGGCACATTCGGCGGCGGTCTGTTAAACGGCGGTGAGGGCATTCGTATTTTGCCGGAAAGCGCACCTGCCATGCTGGTGGTTATGCCCGTAGGCGGCTTTTTGGTACTGGGTTTTGTACTGGCTGCTTCCCAGAAACTGACCCGGACATTGGATAAGAAGAACAAGAAGAAGGAGGCGAGCAAATAATGCAAGTTTTGGGTATCATTATCGCCGCCCTTCTCAGCGAAAACTATGTTTTGGTGAAGTTTTTGGGCATTTGTCCTTTCCTGGGCGTTTCCAAGCGCATCAATGCCGCTTTGGGTATGGGCTTCGCCGTTACTTTCGTTATGGCGCTGGCATCTGCGGTCTGCTGGGGCGTTTACCAACTGCTTATCGCGTTGGATCTTGTATATATGCAGACGGTGGCGTTTATCCTGGTCATCGCCTCTATCGTGCAGTTGGTTGAAATGTTCCTGAAGAAGAAAGTCCCCGCCCTTTATAAGGCTTTGGGCGTGTATCTGCCCCTGATCACCACCAACTGCGCCGTTTTGGGCGTGGTGCTGGTGAACGCCCAGAAGAATTATTCTTTTCTTTTGAGCCTTGTCAACGGCGCTGCCAGCGGCCTGGGCTTTTTGCTTGCCATCGTCCTCTTTGCATCGTTGCGGGAGCGGGTTGACAAAGCCAATCCCCCGGAATGCTTCAAAGGCTGCCCCATCTCTCTGATCGCGGCAGGTCTTTTGGCGCTGGCATTTATGGGCTTCTCCGGTATGCGGTTCTAAGGAGGTAAGGGTATGACAGATATTTTAATTGCCATCGCCCTTTTGGGCGGCTTGAGCCTTGCTTTCGGTTTGATTTTGGCATTTGCCTCCAAGGTTTTCTATGTAAAGACCGACCCCCGGTTGGAACAACTGAACGATTGCCTCCCCTGCGCCAACTGCGGCGGCTGCGGCTATGCCGGCTGCAGCAGTTACGCCGAGGCTGTGTTAAAGGGTGAGACTTCCATCGACAAATGCGCCTCCGGCGGCAACGAAGCGGCGCAAGCCATGGCGGCCATTATGGGCGTGGAAGCGGTATCGGTCACCCGGAGGGTGGCGCTGGTCCGGTGCTCCGGTGAAAAGCACTACGACAAAGAGGGCAACCAGACATCCGGCGCAAAACTGAAAGGTCACTACGAGGGCATCCACGATTGCCTTGCCGCCACCAAGGTGGGCGGCAGAGGTCCCCTGTCCTGCAAATTCGGCTGTTTGGGTTACGGCACCTGCGTGAAAGCCTGCAAATACGGCGCTATCTCCATCCAAAACGGCGTTGCCGTGGTGGACGAAGATCTGTGCGTAGGCTGTATGGCCTGCGCCGCCGCCTGCCCCAGAGATCTCATTACGGCAGTTGAGCCGGGTCACAATGTGGTCATCGCCTGCAATTCCATGGCAAAGGGCGCTGTTACCACCCGTGGCTGTACCGTGGGTTGCGTGGGTTGCGGTCTTTGCAGTAAGATCTGCCCCAACGATGCCATCACCGTTACCAAAAACTTGGCGGTGATCGACTACAGCAAGTGCGACAACTGCGGCCTGTGCGCCACGGTGTGTCCCAAGAAACTGATCAAAGATTCCAATGTGGAAAACCTGCCGGATCCCGGCCTTGTCCACTCCCGGAACAACCCCGACGCAGTAATTTGATAACAAAAAGACCGTTTCTTTTGAAACGGTCTTTTTGCGTTGTAGGGCGGGGGCTTGCTCCCGCCGAATTCTTATTCTTCTGAATATAAATGGTCTATCTCCCACTGTTTTGGATTGTTCAAAATATATTGCGCAACATTGTCATAATCTGCTTGCCCGCGAATGATATGCTCATAAAATGATGTTTGAAACAATTTCTCAATTGGATACACCTGTTTGCATGCTCTGGTCGTTAACGATTTATACGCACAAATAATATCCGTTATTGTAGGGCGATTAACTGGTTCTGTCGTATCCGAAAGGATTAAGATTGCATGGATATGATTGGGCATAATCACGTATTGATCAATTTTTAAGGTGGGATATCTTTCTTCCAGTAAAAGCAACTGTTCTTGTGCTATTTCGCCGTATTCCGTATATTGGATTTCGGCGGGAGCAAGCCCCCGCCCTACGATTTGCGATAGCGGATTCCGCCTATTTTGCGTACAAATGGTAATATAGTATGCACCGGCAGTGCTATAATCATAATCATCTAAACGGGGATGTTTTCTGTTGGGAAAACGATTTTCCATATTGATCACCAAAAGGATTATACAGCAAAATCCGCAGAGGAACAAGCCCCTCTGCGGATTTTATTGTCTTGGTTGGCGGCGGGAGCAAGCCCCCCCCCTACATTAGCCTTGTTCCAAGGCTAATGTGACGGTTGTGGTGTCGCAGACTTCGGAAGGTCCAAAGTACTGGATCGCGCCGGGGTAGACATAGCAGGTCTCCTCTGCCCAGACTGCCCGGTTGGCGGCGAAGAATGTGAAAGGCTTGCCCTCCAGTTCCACCAGCGCCTTGCGGATAACAGGCTTGTCTGCGCCGTGGCGGCGCTCCATATTCATCATCTTGGTGATGGGCATACCGCCTGCCACCCACTCCTCTGCGGGGTTAGACAGGTTGGATACCTTGCTCAAATAGCCGGTGTAGCCGTAGGAGATCAGCATAAAGGCGTTGTAGCCAAGGGAGTAGCAGTAGTCTGCATCAAAGTTAGAGGGGAATGCGCAGCGGCCTTCGTAGCCCAGGAAGTGATGCAAAGGCGCGAACTTGCCCTTGTACTCACCCTTGGCTTTCCGCTGGGCAAGATTCTCCTTGACCATAGCGGAGAACAGTTTCTCAGACTCGATGAGGGAAACCTGCACGTTGCCGTGGGGGTCACGCTCCAGGAACAACTGCTGCTGGATAGTCTCGGGCAGGATGGCAAACACAGCCATAGAGGCATCGGTAAGACCTGCCTTGATGAAGGCGTACTTTTCCGCCCAGGTGGGAAGGGCGTTGAAGGCGTCAGCCTTTGCCCCTGCCAGCAGTTCGTTGATCTCGGCAATAAGGACGGAGAATTCGGGAACGAATTCCACGATACCCTCGGGAATAATGGCAACGCCGAAGTTCCAGCCCTTGGCAGCGCGCTTTGCTACGGAATCGGCGATGTAGTCGGTGATCTGGGCAAGGCTCATCTTCTTAGCCGCAACTTCCTCGCCGATGAGGCAGATGTTGGGCTGGGTCTGGAGAGCCGTTTCCAGGGCAACATGGGAAGCGGAGCGACCCATCACCTTTACAAAGTGCCAGTACTTCTTGGCGGAGTTGGCGTCACGCTCGATGTTGCCCACGATCTCGGCGTAGGTCTTGGTGGCGGTGTCGAAGCCGAAGGAGCATTCGATGTCCTCGTTCTTCAAGTCGCCGTCGATGGTCTTGGGACAGCCGATGACCTGGATACCGGAATCGTTGGCGGCAAAGTACTCAGCCAGCACAGCGGCGTTGGTGTTGGAGTCGTCACCGCCGATGATCACCAGGGCGTTGATGCCGTGCTTTTTACAGTTCTCGGCAACCACTTTAAACTGTTCCTCGGTCTCCAACTTGGTTCTGCCGGAGCCGATGATGTCGAAGCCGCCGGTGTTCCGGTAGGCATTGATGTAAGCATCGTCGAAGATGATGTAGTCATCGTCAGTGGGGCCGCTGGTGCCGCCCTTGAAACCATAGAGGACATTGTCCTTGCTGGTTGCCTTCAGGGCATCATACAGACCGCAGATAACATTGTGACCGCCGGGGGCTTGACCGCCGGAAAGGATCACGCCCACCACCTGCTTCTTGGCAGGCGCTGTGTTCTCACCTTTCTGGAAAGTGATCTCGTTTTTGCCGTAGGTGTTGGGGAACAATGCCTTGATCTTGTCCTGATCGGCAACAGATTCGGTGGGCTCACCGTTTTTTACGCAGATATTGGCGATGCCGCCCCGGAGCATACCGGGCAGTTTCGGCTGATACTGGTATCTCGCCGTCTGCAGAGGGGAAAGTTTCATATAAAAACACTCCTTATACCTTCTAAATAGACTTCCGCCTTATTATAGCCGATTTTTTTCCAAAGGTAAATAGTTAAATTGATATTTTTATATTGAAATCCAAAAAAATTGTGCTATAATGGAAAATGCAAGAAAGCGGGACAAAATTCCACTATCTGTGAGGAATGCGTAGAGCAAAGGCTTCTCCTTGAGGAGAAGCTGTCAGCGGAGGTGATTGATGAGGTGTTATCCTCGTAAGTCACGCCCTTCGGGCTACACCTCATCCGTCACGCCATTGGCGTAACACCTTCCCCTCCAGGGGAAGGCAAGGGTTGCGTATAATGGGCAGTTGGGAATCCTACCCCGCAAAAAAAGGAAAGGAAGTATTACTTATGGCACTGGTAACCACTACCGAAATGTTTAAGAAGGCATACAACGGCGGCTACGCTGTGGGCGCTTTCAACGTCAACAATATGGAGATCGTTCAGGCGATCACCGAGGCT
>JAZQBF010000062.1:0-2201 GCA_045545615.1 Faecousia sp. | reverse complement strand
GCCCAGCGGCACATTCATATGACACCGGAAGATGCCGCCCGGTTTGGGGTAACCGACAAGCAGACCGTCCGTCTGCAGACGTTTACGGAGCGACCGCTGATTTTTGATGATGTGGTGGTGCGGGTAAGTAAGGACTTTGCCACTTTCGCCCACCTGGATTACGATGAAGCCAACGCCTGCGGTTTTCAAAACGGGGATTGGGGGCGGATCTTGAAATGAGAGCGTTGCTGATAGGAAAAGAGCCTATGTTTTTAAGTGGCTATACGTTCGTTTCCGAGGGCGCATATGATGCGGTGGTCATCGGCTCGCTGACCCTGGGACAACTGCTCCATTTTGACAACGAGCAGACGCTTTCTGCCCTGGCAGAGGGAAAAAGCGTTGTCCTTTACACCCCGGGTCTGCCGGAATGTCCCCGAAACCGTGGGCTTTCTGCCACCCTTGCCGCCAAACGGCGGGAACTGAAAAACTGGGGCATCGTATTTACCGACGGCGCGCAAAAACGGCTGATCACCGCCCAGGAAGCCCGGCAGATGCGCCTTTCCGGCGCACAGCCTGCCCCCGGCGCTGTGATGACACCTTTGGCAAAGGAGATATTGGAACAGTTATGAAAATTGGAACAGTAACCGGCTCAGTTTGGTCCAGCCGGAAAGCCGCCTGTCTGGCGGGGCAGACATTTTTGGTGGTCTCCACCCCGGAGGGGGAGTTGGTGGCTGCCGATCAAGTGGGCGCAGGTACGGGCGACAAAGTTCTGCTGGTCACCGGGACAGTTGCTTCCCGGTTTTGTATGGAATCCCCGGTGGATGCGGCAGTGGTCGCCATCCTTGACCCGGAGAAATAAATTCCGATTTATCGGGCTGTTGGTTAGTCGCACCGATGGCCCCCTTGTGTAAAGGGGGCTCCGCGAAGCGGTGGGGGATTGCGTTACCTCTTTGCAAAAAAGTAATTGAAAGCGCTGTCATTTCTTGATACAATCCCTCCGTCTTTTGCTGCGCAAAAGCCACCTCCCTTTACACAAGGGAGGCTTTGGCGCGGTGCGTTACCAAGCAGGCCGTATGCACGGCCGGGCAAATTCGCACGGAAGCGAAGCAATGGATTTCTTCCGCTGTAGCGCCCGGTATCTGTGTTGCGTTCGTTACCGAGCATCATAGCGGAACTACGTTTCGATTCGCCTTCGTAACGAATTGCCTGTCGGGGCATCCCGACAAACTGGGATTTGAAGATTGGAGGAAGCAAATGTCTGTCCATGAGGTACTGATTTTTATTATGGCTGCCTTCGCCTTGCTGGGCGCTGCCGACAGGATCTTCGGCAACCGGTTTGGTCTGGGGCAGGAATTTGAAAACGGCATTTTGGCAATGGGTACGCTGGCAATGGCAATGCTGGGTATTATCGCCCTCTCCCCGGTGCTGGCAAACCTTTTACGCCCAGTGGTCGTGCCGGTTTATGAATTTTTAGGGGCTGACCCGGCGATGTTCGCCGGCACGATCCTGGCCTGCGATATGGGTGGCGCGCCTCTGGCTGTGGAACTGACAACCGATTCCCAGGCGGCTATGCTGGGCGGTGTCATCACCGGCTCTATGCTGGGCGTTACGGTGGTATTCACCATTCCCATTGCCATGGGTATTTTGCAAAAAGAAGATCGTCCCTTTTTGGCAAAAGGCGTTCTTTGCGGCATTGTCACCATTCCCGTGGGTATTTTGGTCGGTGGTTTGGTGGCAGGTTTCCCCTTGATGATGGTTTTGCGAAATCTGATCCCGGTGGTGATCATCGCGGCGCTGATCGCTTTGGGGCTTTGGAAAGCGGAAAAAGCCATGATCAAAGGCTTCGGCTTTTTTGGCAAGGGCATCACGATTCTCATCACTGCCGCCTTGGCGCTGGCGATCTTCCAGGAACTGACCGGCATCGTGATCCTGCCGGGAATGGCATCTCTTTCCGAGGGGTTTCAGACCGTAGGCGCTATCGCCATCGTGCTGGCTGGGGCATTTCCGCTGGTATTTCTTCTGACCAAAGTGCTGAGAAAACCCCTTTTAAAACTGGGAAAACTCCTGCGTATCGGCGACACTGCCGCCGCTGGTCTTTTGGCAACATTGGCAAACTCCATTGCCACATTCGGTCTTATGAAAGAAATGGACAACCGGGGCAAAGTGGTGAATATGGCTTTTGCCGTGTCTGCCGCCTTTGTATTCGGCGATCATATGGGCTT
>JAZQBF010000061.1:0-32522 GCA_045545615.1 Faecousia sp. | reverse complement strand
GTGATCAGATCCGCGCCGATGTGGCCATAGGAGATAGCACCGTGGTTAGCACCCCAGTTCATCATAACTTCATAAGCGGTCTTGAAGGGAGAACCTTCCTTGCCGTCGCAACGAGGTGCGAACCAAGTGCAGGGCCAAGTGGGGTTGGTACGCTCCATCAAGGTGTCGGAAACTTCATCAGGCAGGTTGACAGTCCAGCCTTCTGCGATCTGCAGAACAGGGCCAAGACCCTTGACCAGGTTCAAACGGATCATTGTGCAGGGCATTTCAGCCTTGGTGGTATAGTGGCTGGAGAATCCGCCACCACGGAAGTTGTCAAAGCCGGCTTCACACCAAACGGTAGCATCGGTCATCTTCTTGATGTCTTCCTCGGTGACTTCCCACCACTTCTTCATGGTAGCATTGCCGTTTTCATCAGTGCAGACACCGGAAGCGTCCAGACAAGCAGCACCGGAGTTCAGCAGGTGAATGATGCCGTTGGATTCAGCGGCTTTACCTTCCAACTTGTAGCCGGTAACGCGCTCGGTTGCCTCGCCGGACCAGTATGTACGAACATCGGCAAAAATCTGAGCACGATGGGTCAGCAGACGCATCATCAGCATACCCATACCGTTGAGAATATCGTTTTCGGTAGCCAAAGTGTAGGGCTCACGAGCGCCTTCATAATCGAAGGTGGAGGACAGCAGAGCCTCAGGATAGTCACAGTTGGGCCAATGGTCGGTCCACTGACGCTGTCCCTGGAAACCGCCTGCGATGGCGTTGTGACCAACTTTCTCTTCTTCAAACTGATCGGGCAGGTTGGGGTTGCCGGCCATCAAGTCCTTGATAATGCAGTACATCTTGACGGTAAACTCCCACTGTTTTTCTTTCTCTTCAGGAGTGAACTTGATACGGCGATCTTCACCAAGGAAATTGACGGATTCGGGGTTGTCATCCCGGCCTTCCTTGCAGTGTTCCTTAGTCCATGCCAGTGCTTTCTGGTATTCTTCCTCGTTGTAAATACCTTCTTCCATACGGCGCAGGATCTCAACTTCGTCAACGGATTCAACACGCATGCCAAAGTAGGTTTCCATCATATCCTGATCCATGATAGAACCGGCGATACCCATACACTGAGAACCGATCTGCAGATAGGACTTGCCACGCATGGTAGCAACAGCGACAGCGGCGCGACCGAAGCGCAGCAGTTTTTCTTTTACATCATCAGGAATCTCAGTGATTTGATCCCGATCCTGGACCTCATGACCGTAGATGCCGAATGCAGGCAGACCTTTCTGTGCATGACCCGCCAAAACAGCAGCCAGATAAACAGCGCCGGGGCGCTCGGTGCCATTGAAACCCCAAACACCTTTGATTGTATGCGGATCCATATCCATGGTTTCGGAGCCGTAGCACCAGCAGGGAGTCACAGACAAAGTAATGGATACGCCTTCCTTTTTGAATTTATTAGCGCAGGCAGCAGCCTCAGGTACACGGCCGATAGTGGTATCAGCCATAACGACCTTAACAGGCTCGCCGTTTGAGTAAAACAGGTTCTCCTCAAACAACTTCTTGGCAGCCTCAGCCATTGACCATACCAGCGGATCAAGAGATTCACGCAACATCATAGGGCCACGGCGGCCATCAACGATGGGGCGAATACCGATTACGGGATAGTCGCCGATATAACGATTTTTTGCCATAAAATAATCCTCCTGAATCTTGCCGCAAATTTGCGGCATTATTTATACATTTATAAAAACGCATTCGCGTTAATATACATTTATAACAGTTTGCAAATAAGACGAGTGGTTCTGCACTCTCCGTTATAACCTTGTAAACGCTCAAGCAGGTAATTTGCAGCAGTTCGACCGATTTCTTGCTCCGGTTGTTGTACAACTGGTAGGGGAGGCTTCATCATTGTGCAAATTTCCACACAGTCAAAACCAAAGACATCGATATTGTCGGGTATATGCAGTCCAAGATCGTGGATCGCGGTGATTATGCCAACGGTAATGTCGTAATTTGTGGAAATAACAGCAGTTGGCGGCACATCAAGACTTAACAAAGACTCAATACCCTGATAACCGGCAGCAAAAGTGTGGTCATCGCAAATAAACAGTTCTTCATCGGACAAGATGTTATGATCCGACAAGGCGCGAAGATACCCAACTTGCCTTTCTTTGGCGGTAGATATGGACTTTGGACCACTTATAATGGCGATTCGTCTGTGACCTTTTTCAATCATTTTGGATGTAGCCGAATAAACGGCATCAGAATTGTCAACCAAAACGGCATCTGTAGCGACACCCTGGATCATACGGTCTACCTGAACCATTGGTACATTACAATTGGAAGTCAATTCGTAATATTCTTCAGCAGAAAGGTCTTGCGGAATGTAGATCAAACCTTCTATGCCGTTGGAGATCAAGTAAAGAAGGTTGTCCCGTTCAAGACCGTGGTTTGCGCCATAGCAGGAAATAAGCGTATGGTAACCAAACTCACGAACAGTCTTTTCAAAAGCGGTTACCACTGCGCCGTAGAAGGGAGCGGTAATGTTCGGCATAAGAATACCGATAGAACGGGTGCGTTGTGATTTCAGGTTTCTGGCGTATGGATTTGCACGGTAATCCAGTTCCTCAATGGCGTGTTTAATTGCGGCGGCATTCTCTGGTCGCAGATTACCGCCGTTGATGTATTTGGAGACAGTCGAAAGAGATACATTTGCTAATCGTGCAACATCCTTAATTGTTGCCATTGGGTCACCTCAATTCCATTAAAACGCGAAACGTTTCACCCAATTTCCACAATCTATTGTGTATAATTACATCTATATAATATAAAATTCAATTTGTGCTGTCAATACAAAAAAATAAAATAATACTTGCTTTTTTTGTGGAAGTTTATTATAGTATAGATAAAGCAAAAGGAAATCAAGGGGCTGTTTGTAGAAAATGACAATCAGCAACTCTTGTATTTAGACTGTTTGCACAAATGGTTGTGGAATAGTTTCAAACGAAACGTTTTGCTTTTGTGTAAATTTTTAAGTTTGCGTGAAAGGTGATGTTTGAATGAGCGAAACAATCTTAAAAATGCAAGGCATACATAAGTATTTTTCCGGCGTTCACGCCTTAAAAGGCGTCGATTTTGAACTGAAAGCCGGCGAAGTCCATGCGTTGATGGGTGAGAACGGCGCAGGCAAGTCTACATTAATTAAAGTTCTTTGCGGCATACATAAAAGCGACGGCGGTTCTATTGAGTATTTTGGAGACCAGGTGAGTTTCAATAATATTTCAGAATCCCAGGATGCCGGTATCAGCGTAATTCATCAAGAACTGAATATGATGAACGATCTTACGGTTGCGCAGAATATGTTTATTGGCCGGGAGATCAGAAAAGGCGCGTTTATTGACGATCATAAAATGGAAGAAGAAGCAGCCAAGATGTTTGCACATATTGGCGTTAAGATCGATCCTTCCGTTAAACTTGGTTCTTTAACTGTTGGTAAGCAACAAATGGTGGAAATTGCCAAGGCGGTTTCCAGAGACTGTCGTTTACTTGTGTTGGACGAACCGACTGCGGCTCTGACATTGATCGAAGTTGAAGAACTGTTTAAGATCATGCAGGAACTGAAAGAAAAGAATATCGGTATGATATACATCTCTCACCGTATGGATGAGATCAACCGTATATCCGACCGTGTTACCGTTATGCGTGACGGTGAATATGTTGGCACTGTTAACACTGCAGAAGTAACAAAGGATGACATCGTTAAAATGATGGTCGGCCGCGTTATTATGGGTGAACAAAAAACGGTCAGCAATGTTCCTGCAGACGCACCTGTGGTTTTAGAGGTCAAGAATCTTAGAGCAGGCAAGGAAGTTAAGGATGTCAGTTTCAACCTGCGCAAGGGTGAGATCCTTGGCTTTGCCGGCTTGATGGGCGCTGGCCGTACTGAGGTTGCCCGCGCGTTGTATGGCGCAGATCCTAAGCAGTCCGGTGAGATTTGGCTCAACGGCAAGAAGATCAAGGTCAAAACACCCCAGCAGGCTGTCAAAAGCGGTATCTGTTACCTGTCCGAGGACCGGAAACGGTATGGCTTGATGCTGGATAAGTCGGTTTCTGAAAACACAGTTCTGGCATCGGTTGATGATTTTATTACTGCCGGTATTATTGGTGACGGTAAGATGAAAGCCTCTGCCGCTGAATTTAATAACAAACTGCGCACAAAGACACCTTCTATGGATCAGTTGTTAAAGAACTTATCCGGCGGCAATCAGCAGAAGGTTATTATTGCTCGCTGGTTGATGAAGAATTCTGATGTCTTTATCTTCGACGAGCCCACTCGCGGCATCGATGTTGGCGCTAAGAGTGAGATCTATCATCTGATGGAAGAATTGGTCGCACAAGGTAAGTCCATCATTATGATTTCTTCTGAATTGCCTGAGGTCTTGCGTATGTCTGACCGAATTGTGGTTATGTGCGAAGGCAGAAAAACAGGTGAACTTGATATTTCTGAAGCAAGCCAGGAAAACATTATGAAACTTGCTACTATGCGGGAGGAAAATTGATATGAGCAACAATAAAAATTCACTGAGTAAAGTCAAAACCCTGTTGGCTGGCGGCAAGCAGAACTTTGTTATTATTCTCGCTGCGATCGTATTATTTGTAGTATTCTATCTGATCAACCCCGGTTTTGCCAGCAGCGGTAACTTGCTGACCATGACAAAGGCGCTTGTTCCTTATGCGATTTTATCGCTGGGTGTTACATTTGTTATCGCTACCGGCGGTATCGATCTGTCTATCGGCACTGTTTGCTTTGGCGCTGCGGTTCTGGCTGGCGCTTTGTGTAAGACCGGCGTTAGTGAAACAGATGGAACTTTGTGGCTGACGATCCCGATCATTCTGGTCACCGGCTTGGTATTTGGTCTTATCAACGGCTTCCTGGTTGCCAAGTGCAAGATCGCTCCCTTTATTGCAACATTGGGATCTATGTTGTTCTCCCGTGGCTTGACTGCAGTGGTTGCAGAGGCTGTCCGTGGCACTTCCTCCGCAATCAAGTATCCCTCCACCGGTTGGTTCCAGAAGATCTTTACCAACCTGGAAGGTTTCCCCATTGGTATTGTTTGGGTCTTGGTTTTGACCATTATCTGTATGATCGTTATGTACAAGACTAAGGTTGGTCGCTACATTTTGGCAATCGGTTCCAATGAAGAGGCAGCCCGCCTGTCCGGTATTAATACCGATAAGTATAAGATCATTGCTTATGTGATTTGCGGTGTATTTGCTTCTTTGGCTGCTTTGTTCTATGTGGCTGCGAACCCCTCTTTGAACCTGGCTGCAGGTAACGGTATGGAATTGGACGCGGTTGCCGGCGTTTACATTGGCGGTACATCCACCACCGGTGGTTCTGCAACCATCATCGGTACTATTTTGGGTGCCATGATCCTGGTTATCATTCGTCAGGGCCTTAACCTGGCAATGGCTGGCGGTGTTGGCATTTCCGCTACCAATATCACCTATGCTGTTACCGGCATCATCGTCGTTGGCGCAGTTATGCTGGATGTTCTGAAGAAGAAAAATGCTGCAAAGGTTAAAATTCCCGTTGCAGAGAAGAAGGGTGCAGATAAGCAGAAAGTTTGATTCTGCCGATGGCATCACAAAATCGTAATAAAACCGATTGTAGGTTTTATATAAAATTTTAGGAGGAAACGAAAAATGAAAAAACTCATCGCATTGCTTTTGGCTCTCGTAATGGTCCTTTCTCTGGCAGCATGTGCTGGCGGCGGCAATGGTGCTGAAGACAGCACTGGCGCAGGCCAGGAGACCCAGGGCGCTGCTGGCGAAGGCAGCAAGGGTACTATCGCTGTTGTCGCTAAGGGCGAGACCCACGCATTCTGGCAGGCAGTTAAGGCTGGCGCAGTTGACGCTGGTAAGGCTGCTGGCTACAACGTCACTTTCCAGGGCCCCACTTCCGAGTCCGAGAGCGAAGTCCCCAACCAGCGTAACATGGTTGAGTCCGCTCTGAACACCAAGGACATCAAGGCTATTGTTCTGGCGACCATCGGTACTGGTTTCGTTGATCAGTTGGTCGCTGCATACGACAAGGGTCTGCCCGTGGTCGAGTTCGACTCCGGTCTGTACTCCAACGGCGCTGACATCACTGAGGGCAAGGATCCCACCATCGGCTCCGTTGCTACCGACAACAAGGCTGCTGCAGGCGTCGTTGCTGAGAACTTCTATGCATACCTGAAGGCTCAGAACCTGGCTGTTGACGGCTTCAAGATCGGTGTCATTCAGCACGACTCCACCGCTACCGGTATTGACCGTGCAGAAGGCTTCATCGAGGGTATCGAGGCTCTGGCAAAGGCTGACGGCATCACTTTCGAAATCAACCGTCAGGAGAAGCAGAACAACGCCGGCGAATACAAGCTGGGTCTGACTGCTCTGAAGGACTGGGGCGCACAGGCTATCTTCATGACCAACGAGGGCGTTGTTAATGAAGTATTCCCCGAAATTTCCGACAATGCTGATACTTACAAGAGCATCCTGTTCTGCGGCTTCGACGCAGGCACCAACCAGTACAACTGGATGAAGGACGCTGGCGCAACCTACGCTCTGTTGGTTGGCTCCGTCGCTCAGGACTCCTACAACATCGGCTACAAGTCCGTTGAATTGGCTATCAAGAAACTGGCTGGCGAGACTGTTGAAGATGTCGGCATCGCTGGTGTTTGGTACACCGCAGAAAACATTGACGAGCAGAAGGAAAAGAACATTTTCTACATGGGCTAATTCTTTAACTGTAAGTTAATAGTTAACGGCTGAAACCGACCGGCACCACTTCGGTGGTGCGGTTTTTCGGCAGTTCACGGCTGAAAATTGAAGCATTCAATATGCCTTGATTTTGAACCTTGAACAGGGAGGAATACTTATATGTCAAAAGTAAGAAATTTGCTGGCATTTGACTTAGGCGCAAGTAATGGACGTGCTATTTTGGGTCAATTTGACGGCGAAAAAATCATGATGAAAGAACTGCACCGTTTTGAAAACAACTATGTGGAAATGAACGGTGTTTATTACTGGGATACGCCATATCTGTTTAATGAACTGAAAAAAGGTCTTTTAGCATTTAAACAGGGTGGATATGGCGATTTGGACTCTTTTGGTATTGATACTTGGGGTGTAGACTATGGCCTTTTGGATAAGAACGGTCATTTGATTGGGATACCCAGATCTTATCGCCTGGGTACACAAGAAGATGTTGATGCTGTAAAAGCAAAGATTCCTGCGGATGTGCTTTACAGTAGAACAGGTATTGATACATCCTTAACATTCAATACGCTTTATCAACTTTACCGCAGAAAGCGGGAAGGAGATGTGGCTTTGGATGTGGCGGAAACAATGCTGCTGACACCAGATTTGCTCGGTTATTTCCTTACCGGCGAAAAAGGCACGGAGTACACAATTGCTACGACTACACAATTGTATAATCCTACGAAAAAAGACTGGGATTGGGAGACAATTTCGGCACTTGGACTACCTGCTAACATCTTTACAAAAATAGACAAATCTGGTACAATTAGAGGAACACTGAAACCTGAGATTTGTAATGAGATCGGCATCAATCCTGCAGTATTTGTTGCTGTTGGCAGCCACGATACGGCGTCAGCGGTTGCAGCGATCCCCGGCAGCGGCAGTTTTGCTTTCTGTTCTTCCGGTACATGGTCTCTGTTTGGCGCGGAAATGGATCAAGCAGATCTCAGTCCAGATGCCGCTGCAGCCGGATTCTCCAATGAGGGCACTATTCAGGGTACTTACCGTCCGCTGCGTAATATCATTGGTATGTGGATCATCCAGGAGTGCCGTCGTGACTGGCTGAAAGCCGGCATTGACATTACATGGGATGGGGTAGTTCAGGAAGCCCAGCAGGCACAACCCTTGCGTTCTATCATCGATCCGGACGCACCGGAATTCTATGATGGCGGCAATATGGAAAAGAAAATCCAGGATTTCTGCCGCAAAACCGATCAACCAGTACCCACCACGATTGGCGAGATCGCCCGTTGCGTATATGAATCTCTGGCACTGAAATACCGCCATGCTCTGGAAGGCCTTGAGAAGATGAAAGGGCAGCGGATCGACTCTTTGAACATTGTTGGTGGACCTATCAACAATCGTTTCCTGGATCAGTTGATTGCCGATTCTCTGGACAGAGAGGTTATCACCGGTCCTGTTGAGGGCGCTGCAATCGGTAACTTGTTGACCCAGGCAATTGCATTGGGCGACATTAAGGATTTGGATGGGTTGCGCCAGGTTGTACGCAATTCTGAAACTGTTGAAACATGGAAGCCGAATCACACCCCCGAGTGGGAGCAGGCATATCAAAAATTACGCACATTCTTGAAATAAAGGAGAAGTAAATATGAGCGTTGATATGAAAAAATGGGAAGATTTAGCAAAAGCGAATGTTCATAATCGTCCCGCAGGCGAAGGTCGTCTTGCCGGTAAGATCACAATCGTCACCGGTGCTGCCCAGGGCTTTGGCAAGGGTATTGCTGAAGAACTGTATGCAGAAGGCGCTACGATTATTGTAGCGGATATGAATGTACCCCTTGCCGAAAGTGTTGCCGCTGATATGGGCGAACGGGCTTGGGCTGTAGGCGTTAACGTCTCTGATGAAGAGAGCGTTGCGAATATGGTTGCCCAGGTGGTTGAAAAATTTGGCGGTTTGGATATTATGGTTGCAAATGCCGGCGTTGTTCGTTCCGGTCCGATCGCCCAGTTTGAAAAGAAAGATTTTGAGTTTGTAACTGCCATTAACTACACCGGCTTGTTCCTCACTTGCAAATATGCTGCCATCATTATGCAGGCGCAGCACGAAGCCGATCCCAGCGCCTCTTATGACATCATTGCGATGTCTTCCAAGTCCGGCTTGGAGGGCTCTAATAAGAACTTTGCATACGCAGGTTCTAAATTTGGCGCAATCGGTCTTGTTCAGAGTTTTGCTTTGGAACTTTGCGCATATAACATCAAAGTGAATGCAATTTGTCCCGGCAACTATCTGGACGGTCCGCTGTGGAGTGACCCTGAAAGAGGTCTCTTTGTCCAGTATTTGCAGGCTGGAAAAGTTCCCGGTGCAAAGACCGTTGAGGATGTACGCCGTTTCTATGAGGCTAAAGTACCTATGAACCGCGGTTGCTTGCCTATCGATGTTGCCCGCGCTGTTATGTACTGCGTCGAGCAGAAGTATGAGACTGGTCAGGCGATTCCCGTAACCGGCGGTCAAGTGATGCTGAACTGATGGTGATGATATGATAGATATTCAGATTCTTGAAAAACTGAATGCACCTACTAAGGAAGAGCGAATTGCAAATTTGAAGGCAATTTTGCCCCAAACGCAGTTTCCGCCTATGGTGCCCCAGTATATCAACAATCACATCCATACAACCTATTCTTTTTCTCCCTATTCTCCCACTGCGGCAGTTTATGCAGCCCGTATGGAAGGACTTTGTACTGCCGGTATCATTGACCATGATTCCATTTCCGGAGCAGAGGAGTTTCTTGAAGCGGCAGAGATTATCAACATTCCTGTGACCATTGGTATGGAATGCCGTGTTTCCATGGACGGCACTCGTCTGGAAGGAAGAAGAACAAATAATCCCGATCAGGTTGGCGTCAGTTATATGACCATTCAATCAGTTCCTCATAACAAGATTGCTGTTTTGACTGAATTCTTCCGTCCTTATCAGTTGGCGCGTCATAACCGCAACCGGAAAATGATCGAAAAGATCAATGAAATGATTCCTGGGATTTGCTTGGATTACGACCGGGATGTGCTGCCTCTTTCTATGGCACAGGATAACGGCGGTGTTACAGAGCGGCACCTTATGTATGCACTTGCCTTAAAATTGATGGATCTGGTTGGCAAGGGCAAACCGATGATCGACAAATTGGCGGAAATGGGTGTTGCGTTGTCTCAAAAGCAGACCGATCAGATGATGGATATGACATATCCCTTCTATGCCTACGATTTGCTTGGTATTTTGAAAAGCACCTATGTACCTAGAATTTTTATCAACGCTACGGATGAATGCCCCAAATTGCCGGATATGGTTAAATTGTGTAATGACATTGATGCATATTTGTGCTATGCATATTTGGGTGATGTCGTTAACAGCGTTACCGGCGACAAGAAGGCACAAAAATTTGAGGATGATTACCTTGAAGATGTTTTCCTTTGCCTGAAAGAAGAAGGCGTGCGGGCTGTGACATATATGCCTACCCGCAATACGCCGGAACAACTTGCACGTCTGCGTTCTCTTTGCGATGAATACGGTATGTTCCAGATCTCCGGTGAGGATATTAATTCTCCCCGCCAAAGTTTTGTGATTAAAGCAATGGAAAATCCGTTGTTTGCAAATTTGATCGATGCAACCTGGAAATTAATTGAACACGAATCGAAATGAGGAGGATGTTAATTATGAATACGAAAGCAGTTAGAATTCACGGAAAGAAAGATCTTCGTTTAGAAGAGATCACTCTGCCTGAGGTTGGCCCAGATGATGTACAGATCCGTGTGATCTGTGACTCCATCTGTATGTCTACATATAAGGCTGCGCTGGAAGGTGAAGACCATAAGCGCGTACCCGATGATTGCGCAGAAAATCCCACCATTGTTGGACATGAATTCTGCGGCGACATTATTGCTGTGGGCGAGAACTGGAAACATAAGTATAAAGTTGGCGACAAGTTTGCAATTCAGCCCGCCCACTACTACAAGGGCTCTCAAATGGCGCCCGGTTATTCCTATAAGTACTGCGGCGGTTCCGCTCAGTATGGTAATGTTCCTATTGAAACTCTGTTGATGGATTGCTTGCTGCCCTATAATTCCGATACTTATTTCTACGGATCTTTGGCAGAACCTATCAGTTGTGTCGTTGGTACATTCCATGCTATGTACCATACCAAGGCCGGTTCTTATGTCCATGAAATGGGCATTAAAGAAGGTGGCAAGATGGCAATGCTGGCATCCGTTGGTCCTATGGGTCTTGGCGCTATCGACTATGCGCTGCATTGCGATCGCCGTCCCAGCCTGCTGGTCGTTACTGATATTGACGATGCTCGCCTGGAGCGCGCTGCATCCATTTATACTGTGGAAGAAGCAAAGAAGCAGGGTGTTGAACTGATTTACGTTAACACCAAGATGGAAGGCGCAACGGAGTATCTGCGCAGCTTGACCGGTGGTACTGGTTATGACGATGTTATCTGCTTTGCTCCCGTAAAACCCTTGATTGAGCAAGCCGGTGACATCCTGGGCTACGACGGCTGTCTGAACTTCTTTGCCGGTCCTACCGACAACCAGTTTAAGGCACCTTTTAACTGGTATAATGTCCACTATCTGTATACCCATGTTGTTGGTACTTCCGGCGGCAACAACGACGACCTGCGCGAAGCCATTCAAATGATGAGCGAGGGTAAACTGAATCCCGCCGCTCTGGTTACACATATTGGCGGCTTGAATGCTGTTGTGGATACTGTTTTGGATCTGCCTAATATTCCCGGTGGTAAGAAACTGATCTATAACCACATTGATCTGCCCTTGACTGCAATTGCAGACTTTGCAGAAGCGGGCAAGACCGATCCGCTGTTCGCAGAACTGGATAAGATCTGCAAGGCACACAATAACTTGTGGAACACCGAAGCAGAGCGCTATTTGCTCGCAAACGCAAAACCCATCTGATTAATGCAAAATAAAAGCCTCCCATCCGGGAGGCTTTTATTGAAAGGATGCCATATATGAATCTTGAAAAACTGGTTTTAGGTATTGAACTTGGCTCTACGCGGATCAAGGCAGTTTTGATTGACGAGAACCATAAGGTAATTGCCTCCGGCGGTTTTGCCTGGGAGAATCAACTGGTTGATAATGTTTGGATATATGAATTGAATGATGCAGTTCGTGGTATCCGGATGTGTTATTCGGAACTTCGCAATGATTTTGCTTCAAAGTACAATTTGCCACTTACAAAAGTTGGCGCAATTGGCGTGTCCGGCATGATGCACGGATACTTGGTATTTGACCGTGATGGCAATCAGTTAGCACCGTTTCGTACCTGGAGAAACGCAATTACTGCGACTGCTGCAGAAATACTCTCTGATTTGATGGAATTCAATATCCCGCAGCGCTGGAGCATTGCCCATCTGTATCAAGCAATTTTAAACGGGGAAGAACATATTGGTAAGATCGCGCAATTAACAACCTTAAGCGGCTATATCCATTATTTGTTAACAGGCAAAAAAGTTACCGGAATCTGCGAGGCATCCGGAATGTTTCCGTATAATGACGAGGAAGGCGCGTTTGATTCTGTCCGTATTAATCAATTTGACTCCCTTGTTAAGGACTATGGTTTTTCTTGGAAGATTCGGGATATTTTACCGGAAGTGCTACAAGCCGGTGAATTTGCCGGTGAACTGACACCGGAGGGCGCTGCACTTCTCGATGAAAGTGGAACACTACAGCCGGGTATCCCATTCTGCCCGCCGGAAGGCGATGCTGGCACCGGTATGATCGCCACTTGCTCAATTACCCCGAGAACCGGCAATATTTCTGCCGGTACATCCGCATTCTCCATGCAGGTTTTAGAGCGACCTTTAAGTGGTTTCTATCCGGAAATCGATATTGTTTCAACACCCGACGGCAAACCTGTGGCAATGGCACACTCTAACACCTGCACATCGGATATTGATGCATGGATCCATTTGTTTGCAGATGCTTTTACGGCTATGGGATTCGATTTTGATATGGGAAAACTGTATTCTACGCTGTTTACAAAGGCTTTGGAAGGACGACCGGATTGCGGTGGATTGTTGTCGTATAATTACATTGCCGGCGAAACACTGTGTGGCGTAGAAAAGGGAAGACCGATGTTCCTGCGCCTGCCGGACAGCAAAATGAATATTGCAGACTTTATGCGTACCCATCTTTACAGCGCCGTTGCCGTTTTGCGTTTGGGTATGGATCTGCTTATGGAGAAAGAGCATGTGGAAACAGACAGATTCCTTGCCCACGGCGGTTTCTTTAAAACACCCGGTGTTGGTCAACAAATATTGGCAGATGCCCTTGGTGTACCCATCACTACGATGGAGACAGCGGGAGAGGGTGGTCCTTGGGGCATGGCGCTTTTGGCAGCGTATATGCTGAACAAAGGAAATGTCCAGTCACTTGAAAATTACTTAAATGAGCGTGTGTTCCAAAATGCAAAATATCATTGCTTGCAGCCTGATCCTGCAGGAAATGCTGGCTTTGCAACATTTTTAAGCCGCTATAAATCGTGTTTGTCTGCGCAAATCGCCGCAGGAGAATTGTCATAATCCTTCTTCGAACTATTGCAATTTATGAATCTTTGCGATACAATGGGATAAATTCTTTAATAAGGGTATGGTTTTGTGAAAATATCAACAGAAATCGCCTCCACAGCCAGACACATTGGCGAAGAACGGGCAATCGAAGCCTGCGCAAAAGCGGGATTTGACCATTGGGATTTTTCTATGTTACAAATGTGCACGCACAAGATAAGCGATGGCATCGTTGAACAGACAGACCATCCTCTTAGCGGAAGCGAATACCTGTCCTTTGCACGCAAATTAAAGAGAGTGGCAGACGATAACGGCATTACGTGCAATCAATCTCATGCACCGTTTCCGTGCACAGTTCGGATTTTGGATTATCTGAAACGAGCAATTGAATGTACGGCTGAGGCCGGTGGACAGTATTGTATTATCCACCCGTGGAATTACTATACACCGGAGCAAAATGCGGAAATGTATTTTGAATTACTGCCTTTTGCAAAGGAACATAGTGTAAAAATCGCGACGGAAAATATGTGGTGTTGGGATAAGGAAAAGGATGAAGCATGTTTTGCCGCCTGCTGTGAGCCCAAGAGTTTTCTTGACCATTTGAATGCTGTCAATGATGACGATTTTGTGGCGTGTCTGGATATTGGCCATGCAGAGATGCGCGGTTTGGGTACTTCTGCAGTTGAAATGATCGAGGCGCTGGGAAGCAAATTGCAGTGTTTGCATATGCACGATGTGGACAAATGGCATGATAACCATCAGATTCCTTTTTCCCTGAATATTGATTTTGATGCGGTGGTCCGCGCATTGAAGAAGAACAACTATCAGGGCGTATTTACTTTGGAAGCCGATAGTTATTTGCGAGCATACACGCCGGATAATGTTTGTATGGGTGTGGAGATGCTCGCCCAATCTGCAAAGCGACTTGCTGCTATGTTTGAGAATTGCTAATTGCAATCGGCGGCAGAGAACTTAAATTAATTTATTCATTCTAAATTGAGGTGATTCCTATGGATCAGAAACTTCGCACAGAAACTTTGTGCATTCAGGCTGGCTATAGTCCTGCTAGCGGTGAACCCCGCCAAATCCCTATCATTCAGAGCACAACCTTTAAGTATGCTACTTCTGAAGATATGGGTAAACTCTTTGATTTGGAGGCCTCCGGCTATTTCTACTCCCGTTTGCAGAACCCCACCTGCGATATGGTAGCCGCAAAAATCGCGGCTCTTGAGGGCGGCACTGCCGCTATGCTGACGGGTTCGGGTCAGGCAGCAAACTTCTATGCGTTGTTTAATATTGCCTCCTGCGGCGATCATATCGTTTCTTCTTCTGCAATTTATGGCGGTAGTTTCAATTTGCTTGGGGTTACAATGAAGCGTATGGGTATTGAGGTTACCTTTGTTGATCCGGATGCCAGCGAGGAAGAACTGCAGGCTGCATTCCGTCCCAATACCAAGGCATTGTTTGGCGAAACCATTGCCAACCCCGCTTTGACGGTTTTAGACATTGAAAAGTTTGCAAAAGTTGCCCACGCAAACGGTGTTCCGCTGATCATTGATAATACTTTTGCCACACCTGTAAACTGCCGTCCTATTGAATGGGGCGCAGATATTGTAACCCACTCTACCACAAAGTATATGGACGGCCACGGTGTTGCCGTTGGCGGTTGTATTGTGGATAGCGGTAAATTTGATTGGACAAAGTATCCGGAGAAATTCTCTGGTCTCTGTACGCCCGATGATAGTTACCATGGTGTGACTTACACCGAGCGGTTTGGCCTGGAAGGCGCGTTTATCACCAAGTGTACTGCACAGTTGATGCGGGATCTCGGCTCTATCCAGTCACCCCAGAGCGCTTTTTATCTGAATCTTGGCTTGGAGAGCCTGCCCTTCCGCATGAAACAGCATTGTTCCAATGCTCAGGCGATTGCGGAGTATTTACAGAGCAATGAAAAAGTTGCTTGGGTCAAGTACTGCGGACTTAAGGGAGATAAATACTACGATATTGCCCAGAAGTATATGCCGGGCGGTTCTTGCGGCGTCATTGCCTTTGGTTTAAAGGGTGGTCGTAAGGCTGCGGAAACCTTTATGAAACATTTGAAACTTGGCTCTATCGAGACCCATGTTGCCGACTCCCGTACTTGCTGCTTGCATCCTGCCAGCGCAACTCACCGTCAGATGACCGATGAGCAGTTGGATGCTGCCGGTGTTGGCGCGGATCTGATCCGTTTAAGTTGCGGTCTTGAAAATGCAGAAGACCTGATCGCTGATCTGAAGCAGGCGATTGAGAAGGTGTAATATGGATTTTTTGGATATTGCAAAGGGTCGCCAGTCCTGCCGTAATTACGACGGCGGTCGGATGGTTGAGCGGGAAAAGTTGGATGCAATTCTCAAGGCCGGTCAACTTTCACCCTCGGCTTGCAACAGCCAGCCGTATCACATTACAGTTTGCACCGGTGAAAATGCAAAGAAGGTCGTGAAGGGCGTAACCCAAATGGGCGCGAATAAGTTTGCGTCAGATGTGCCGGTATTTCTTGTGATTTCTGAAAGCGCGTATTCTGCCGCTGCTGCTATGGGATCTCGGGTGAAGAATAATGATTTTCGTTCCATCGATATTGGCATTTTAACAGCCTATTTAACTGCCGAAGCCCATACACAAGGCCTTTCAACATGCATTCTCGGCTGGTTGAACGATGACTTCCTTCGGGAAATCTGTGGTGTTAATGAACCGGTGCGATTGGTTATTGCATTGGGTTATGCTGCTGAAGATGATAAACTTCGGGATAAAAAACGCAAAGACCTTTCTGAACTGGTTAAAATGATGTAAAAGAAAACCGTTCACTGCTGTTCGCAGTGAACGGTTTTTGTTATAGCGTAATTCCGTCTTTAAAAATGGAAATTTCGGCGCAACCGTTTCTTTCGTTGGCTGTTTCTTCGCCGGATGCAACCCGGAGAATATAATCGATGAACTGATCAGTGAGATCATCCATAGACGTGCCGGTCAAAAGGGGAGAAGCATCAAAGTCGATCCAGCCTTTCTTTCTGGTTGCTAAATCGTGGTTGGTTGCAATTTTTACTGTGGGGGCAGGACCGCCGGCAGGTGTTCCCCGTCCGGTAGTGAACAGAACCATGTGCGCGCCTGCTGCGATGAGGTTGGTTACCGCTACAAGGTCATTTCCCGGACCGTTAAGGAGCGATAAGCCGTTTTTGGTAACGGTATCGCCATAATCCAAAACATCGCATACAGGGCTAAGACCGCCCTTCTGGACACAGCCGAGAGATTTTTCTTCCAAGGTTGTAATACCGCCGGCTTTGTTACCAGGGGAGGGGTTTTCATAAATGACCTGATTGTGACGGGTAAAATAGTCCTTGAAATTATTGATCAAAGAAACGGTTTTATTAAACAGTTCTTCAGTAGTGCAGCGCTGCATCAACAGATGCTCTGCGCCGAACATTTCAGGAACCTCTGTTAAGACGCAACTGCCACCGTAGCGAATCAAACGGTCAGACAGAGAGCCGACCAACGGATTTGCTGTAATGCCGCTGTATCCGTCGCTGCCACCGCATTTTAAGCCAAGACGTAGACGGGAGATGGAAACCGGTTCTTTTTTAAATGTTTCGGCATAATCCTGGAGTTCACGGATGATCTTTACACCTTCGGCGATCTCATCTTCACATTCCTGCGCGATCAAGAAACGAACCCGTTCCGGATCCCAGGAGCCGAGCACCTTTTGAAATTCGGGAATGTTGTTGTTTTCACAGCCAAGACCCAAAACAAGGACACCCGCGGCGTTGGGGTGATTTACCAAACCCCGGAGGATCTTTTGTGTAACGCCTTGATCATCGCCCAGTTGAGAACAGCCGAAAGGATGCTCAAAGTATTTTGCGCCGGTCAGTTCTGAAAGTTTCTTTGCAATTTTATTTACACAGCCGACGGTGTTAATGATCCAAACCTCATTTCGGATGCCCACATCACCGTTTTTACGCACATAACCGTCGAAAGTGAGATCGGTTTTCTCATATTCCACAGGTTTGAAATCCGGCGCATACTGATAGGTAAGGTTACCGCTAAGGTTGGTTTTCATATTGTGGCTGTGCACGTGTTCACCCTTTTTGATGTCTGCCGTTGCATGACCGATAGGGTTTCCGTATTTTACAATGGTTTCGCCGACGGCAATATCTTTCAGCGCATATTTATGGCCATTATCAAGATTTACATCAACATTGTCCAACGGATGGATTACCATTGGGCGCCCTCCTTACTGGCTGCGACAACAGCATCAGTCAAGAAACTGAGATCCTCATCCCACAGCGCTTTGTTGGCGAGGATTGCGGGAATGTCAGAATTTTTCATAGTTGCGATAACATCTGCATCGTCGATAGGAGTACCGTTTTTATAGAACTCGATCAGTTTTGCAAAGGAGAAGATCAGACGCTTGGGCATCTCGTTCTTTCTGCGGATGTACTCCAGGATGGAGGGCAGAACACGAACCTTAAACTTGCTGACAGAGTTCAGGCAGATGGAAGAGCACAGATGGCGGATGTACGGATTGCGGAAACGTTCCAGAACGTTATTTGCATAGTCCAGCAATTCCTCCTCAGGCAGATCCAGAGTGGGAATGATTTCTTCAAACAGACAAGCCTTCAGGAAAGCGCTCATATTTTCGTCTGCCATACAATCGCCAACAGTCTCGATACCCTCCAGCATAGCGTAGGGGATCATAGAAGTGTGAGAACCATTGAGGATGCGAACCTTTCTGGTACGGTAAGGGGTCATATTGTCTGTAAGGATAACATTCAGATTTGCCTTATTGAAGGGGAACTCCTCGCCAACGCAGGCAGGACCTTCTACTACCCACAGATGGAACAGTTCACTTGTGTTTAGCATATTGTCTTCGTAACCCAGGTCAATGTTTTCCCCTCTGGGGTAGCCGGTGACGATTCTGTCTACCAAAGTATTGCAGAAAATATTATCCGATTCCACCCAAGCGGCAAAATCTTCGCCCAGACCCCACATTTTGGCGTAATCCAGAATGTAATTTTTCAGAGTCAGACCGTTTTTGTCGATCAATTCGCAAGGCAGGAAAATGAAACCCTTTAAGCCCAACTGATAACGACGCTGCAGAAGCAGAGTTACCTTAGCAGGGAAGGTAACATTAGGTGCATTTTCAGGCTTGTCGTTAACATTGAAGCAAATGCCGGATTCTGTGGTGTTGGAGATCACAAAACGAAAATCAGGGTTTTCTGCAAGTTTCAGATACGCTTCGAAGTCCTTGTAAGGCTCAACGGTACGGGAAATTACATCAACGATCTTCTTTTCAACAGTGGGAACGCCGTTTTTCATACCCCGCATCATGTGGGTGTAAACGCAGTTCTGCTTCTCCAGCATCTCGCACATACCCTTTTCAATAGGCTGTACTACTACAACAGATGCATTGAAATCAGTAGCCTCGTTTGTGAGTTGAATGATCCAGTCGGCAAATCCACGCAGGAAGCCGCCTTCGCCAAATTGAATGAATTTTTCGCAACGAACAGGTTTTGTGAACATATTGAATAATCCTCCTGATGTTATTATTTGTCTTTTTGCTTACAATTACAGTTTAAGACGAAAATATCTTGTTTTCCTTGAAAATAATGACGATAATTTGCAAAAACAAGAAAATATTGTTTGACTGAACAAATTTTGCGTGTTACCATTATGTAAGAGGTGAAAAATATGATTATTGAATATCGTGACCCACCGATTTCCTATGACAAAGTTACAAACAGAAGAAAGACTTCTTTAACTCATTTTCACCACCAGCACGAACTGTATTATCTGCTGAGCGGAGAGACAAAATATTTTGTCGGAGATGATATTTACCATCTCCGACCGGGCGACTTTATTTTTGTTCCCAAAGAAGTGATCCACAAAACCGACAGCGAAAGTTGTATGGAAAATGAGCGAATCCTGCTCAGTTTTGAAGATGAACTTTTTGATGAGACAACAAGACCGCTGTTAAATGAACTTTCCTCTGTGTGTCTCATACATATCCCAAAAGAGTATTTACCTGCGGCTGAGGAATTGATGCGCAGAATCCGCGTAGAATTTGACGAAGAAAGACCTTATAGGGACACTTTGGCAAAACTGTATATTTTGGAATTGGTAACACTTCTTTGCCGCTTAAAGAGTGACGATACACCGCCTGCTACGGAATCTGAAAAACTGATCGGCAGGATCATAGAGTATATCCGCAGTCATTACGATTCAGATCTTCCCCTGAAAGAATTGGGCAGGAATTTTGGACTTAGTGAAAGTTGCTTGTCCAGAAAATTCAAAGCCGTTTCCGGTATGGGTATCAACGAGTACATTACCAATGTCCGCATTCATAATGCGGCGCAACTGCTTAGTGAAGGAAAATACACGATTACAGAAGTTGCGGAAAAATGCGGCTATAACGACAGCAATTATTTTGCTTCAGTTTTTAAGAAGATAAAGGGGACGACCCCTCTTAAATTCTCAAAATCACAGCAGTGGAAAAACTGAATCAAGATTTGCGTTCCACTTTTTTCTTGGAACCATCGGGAGAGACGATATAGGTATTTTCCAGTTGACCTACTAGACTAGCCTTCACGGAATCAATGTATATTCTGCGCAGTCGGTCCCGTTCCTGGGTCTCTTCCTGAGTGAGTGTTCGTTCTTTCGCGATTTTTGCAAGTTCGTTGATTCTTGCGATTACATCATCCATTTTCATTTTTATTACCTCAAATTCATAAATTTTCTATTATTATACCACGGCATTTCTTTATTTCAAGGAACTTTTTCTTGTATCAAAAGCAAATGTTTTGTATAATGCTTTCAGAAAGCAGGTGAACCAATGGTTATAGGCATTATTGGCGGTGGCGCTTCCGGTATGGCAGCGGCAATTGCGGCTTCAGCAAATTCCGATGTGCAGGTTATTCTTTTTGAAAGACAAGCCCGGCTGGGAAGAAAATTGCAGGCAACGGGAAACGGTCGTTGCAATCTTACCAATATACACGCATCCGTTGCTCACTATCACGGCGAAGATCCGGAATTTTGCATACCTTCAATCAGTCGTTTTGGCGTGGATGAGACACTTGCGTGGTTCCGAAAATTAGGTCTTTTTACGGTTACGGAATCATCCGGCAAGGTGTATCCATACTCCGATCAGGCAAACTCCGTTGTTGATGTTCTGCGGTTTGCTTTAAATAGAAATAATATTTCTGTGATTGCAGGCTGCGAGGTTTCAGGTGTTTCCAAATGTGAAAATGGATTCAAAATTCTTGCAGATGACCGGGAATATATATGCGATAAATTGATCGTTGCCTGTGGCGGTCTTGCCGGTACGAAACTTGGCGGCAGTATGTCCGGTTATAAGATATTAGCCAAATTTGGTCATAGATCCACAAAATTGCGTCCGTCGTTGGTGCAAATTAAAACGAAATGGAACGGTGTTGCTTCTTTAAAGGGTGTTCGTGCCCAATGCCATGCAGAAATCTTTTGTGACGGTGGGATGCATAGTAGCAGTACCGGTGAACTGCAGTTTACGGAATATGGAATTTCCGGTCCTGTGATTTTTGAAATATCACGGGATGTCTGTGCAGCAAAAGGTGATTGGATTTGCCGCCTTGATTTTGCTCCCGCATTTTCAGAATCAGAACTTGTGTCTGCATTGAATGCCCGCAAATCAACGGATCTGGTGACAGATGAACTGTTGACAGGAATCTTGCACAATCGTCTCGGGCGAATTCTTGTAAAAGATGCGGGAATTGGCTTTGGTTTTCCCGTTTCTAAGTTAACAGATGCGCAAGTCATTGATGTTTGCAAGGCTGTAAAATCCTTTGAGATCCGACTGGATGCACCCTTGGGTATGGACAGCGCCCAGGTAACTGCCGGCGGTGTGCAGACAAAAGATTTTGATGCCGCTACACTTGAGAGCAAACTTGTACCGGGGCTTTATGCCTGCGGTGAGGTATTGGATATCGACGGTGACTGCGGTGGCTATAATCTCCAATGGGCGTGGAGTTCCGGTTATTGCGCGGGCAGCAATGCAGGAGAGGTTATGATATGATCAGAATTCGAGAGATTTCAATGATGCCTGCCCACAATCCTTCACAACTTCAGTATGAAGCGGCACGGCTTTTAAAAATATCATCATCTTCTATACGCAAATTGCAAATCGTAAGAAGATCCATCGATGCGCGAAAAAAGCCGGATGTGCGAATCGTATATACGGTCGATGTAGCTGTTGACGGTAGTGAAAAGAGAATTTTGAAAGAAAGCAAATGCAAGCGCGCAACCATTGCGCCGGTCTCTTTCTATAAGCCACCCAAAAAGGATATTGCCTTGG
The DNA here is from genome assembly GCA_045545615.1 of Faecousia sp. Classification (GTDB taxonomy): domain Bacteria; phylum Bacillota; class Clostridia; order Oscillospirales; family Oscillospiraceae; genus Faecousia. Next base: position 10,840 of record JAZQBF010000061.1, on the reverse strand, counting down.
AAAACAGACCGGTAGTTGTGGGTTTTGGTCCTGCGGGCATGTTTGCCGGCTTGATTCTTGCCCTTGCCGGTTTAAAACCCATTATTCTGGAACGGGGAGAAGATGCAGATAAACGCAGTGAAAAAGTTGCGCGATTCTTTGAAACCGGTGAACTGAATGAACAGAGTAATGTTCAGTTTGGTGAGGGAGGCGCCGGTACTTTTTCTGACGGAAAATTAAATACCGGCGTAAACAATCCGCGAATCGGGTGGATATTGGAGCAGTTTGTAAAAGCAGGCGCGGGCGAGGAAATTCTGTATGACGCAAAACCCCACATTGGCACAGACGTCCTTGTGGATGTGGTGAAAAACATTCGCAAACGAATCGAATCCCTTGGTGGTGAAGTCCGTTTTTGCGCAAGAGTGGAATCCTTTGAAAGGTCAAATGGCGCTATATCTGCCGTCACTCTTGAAAAGGGTGAGCGCATTGCGACAAACCATGTTATCCTTGCCATCGGTCACAGTGCAAGAGATACCTTTACCATGCTCTACGAAAATGATATTTCCCTCGAACCAAAACCTTTTGCAATGGGCGTGCGTATTGAACACAAGCAATCCATGATCGACCGCGCCCAGTATGGCAAGGAAGACCCTGCGTTACCGCCTGCAGAATATAAACTTGTGAAGCATTTGCAGGATAACACAGTATACACATTCTGTATGTGTCCCGGCGGCTATGTTGTTGCAGCAGCATCGGAGAAAGAAGGCATCGTTACAAACGGTATGAGTTATTCTGACCGTGGAGGCGAAAATGCAAATGCCGCGTTGCTGGTTACGCTGAATCCCAGCGATTTTCCTTTCGACGGTCCTCTTGGTGGTATGTACTGGCAAAGGCAGATCGAGCAAAAAGCATTTTCTGTTAGCGGTAGTTATCGGGCGCCAGCGCAACTGGTAGGAGACTTTTTGAAAAGTCAGCCCAGTACCGGATGTGGTGATGTTCAACCCACATACAAGCCAGGAGTGACCTGGTGCGACCTGCATAATGTATTGCCGGAAAAAATTACAAATGCGCTGGAAGAGGCAATATCGCTGCTGGATGGTTCTCTTGCGGGTTTCTCCGGAGCAGACAGCATTTTGACAGCGCCGGAAACACGCAGTTCTTCACCGGTTCGTATTTTGAGAGATGAATCGAAACAGTCCGTATCTCTAAAAGGTCTTTATCCCGCCGGAGAAGGCGCCGGATACGCAGGCGGCATTATGTCTGCAGCAATTGACGGCATTATGTGCGCAGAGGCTTTGATCAACAATCTATAAAAATTCCACCGCGATAAATGTTTGTCGCGGTGGAATTTATTGCATATTGGGCAAATACATTGCATTCAATTAAACAGAACGCCAAAGTTACGAAATGAATTGGAGGTTATTATGAAAAAGTTGCTTATCATTTCTTTGCTGTTTCTGTTTTTGTGTGGATGCGCAAAGGAAACTGAATTTGAGACAATATCGGATGTGGATTCCTATCCGTCAAATGAACCGTCAGAAGTGACTTTCACATTGCCTGAGGAAGCATCCGTTCAGACAATGGAAGACGGAGACGGAAATCATATCTACATCTGCGAAAATTATTGTGTGGAAACATATACATTTCCTTCAGGTGACATCGGCGATACAATTCAAAAAGTAAGCGGCTTTGCAAAGGATGACATTACTGTTTTGAAAAGAGAAAACGGGGACATCAAACGATATGAATGTACATGGTCCTCTGCCGGTGAAGGGGATCTGCAGGTATGCAGAGCGTCGGTATTAGATGATGGTAACTTCCATTATGTTCTCAGCGCATCAGGCAATCAGTTGTCTGTATCGGCATTTGAAGACCAATGGCAGAGTATGTTTTCTTCTTATTCCATTAAAGATGCTTAGAAAGGGAAGCCTGACAGAGTTCTTTGCATTGAACCACTACGTTTTGGGGATATAGAATTTGCGCCTTATCGCCAAAACCGATGACCCAACTTAGGAACATAGGAGAAACAGCGACATTTACAACAAATGTAAAATGGTCATCCCCATCCGGTATCAACATAATATCTTTTCCAAACCGGTCGATCACAATGTTTATCAAACTCCGGTGAAAACGCATTTTAACATCAACAGTATCGCCGGAATACATCTGAAACAGTTTGTTTGCGTGTTCGCCAAGGGATTTTCCGGTTAGTTCCTGGCAAGGGATGCGGCTATCGTCTGTTAATTGGATATCTGTCATTCGGTCGATACGGTAAGAGGTAATACCGTATCGGTTGGAATATGCAAGTAAATAACAGTTTTCATTATCCTGGCAGAGTCCATAGGGACTTGCCAGTTATTCTTTTTCTCTGTATTTTCTAACGCCGCCAATATCCCAATCAAAATAACGGAATGTGATTTGCTTGTTTTGCGTGATCGCATCCTGAATCGTGCCCACGTTGTAATAAATGGACTCGTTCATGCTTTTCACGCGCTGGGAAACCAGCATATTTCTGCGCATTAAACTTGCATCGTGTTCGTTGCAAAGATCACACAATTTTTCAATCAGATTCAGGGATTTCTTTTCGGTTAGAAAACGGCTTGACAGAACGGCATCGATCAGCAATTTCAGTTCGGGCAATTCAAAACTTTTTGGCGATGCATAATAATAGCCGCCGCTGCGCCCAGGGATCGATACAATATCCTCACCATATTCCTGCAATGCCGCGATATCGGCGTATATTGTTTTTCTATCGCAGGTTATACTATAGTTTTCAAGCATTTTTAGAAGTTCTGCGGTTGCAACCGGCTTTTCTTCGTGAGAATATTTCTTTAAATAATCCAAGATATAAAAGATTCTCAGCCGTGGACTTTTTGCTTCCAACATATTGAACACCTCCAAATTGAATTATAACATATTTACGCCGTTGTTGAAAGGGAAAATTGATTTTTGTGTTGAAATATGTTATTCTCTTAAAAAGGAGTGATGGATATGTTATATTTAGGCTGTCATCTGTCTGCATCTGCCGGCAACCTGGCAATGGTGGAGACGGCAAAGTCCATTGGCGCGAACACTTTTGCTTTTTTTACACGGAACCCAAGAGGCTCCCAAGCAAAGAAAGAAGATCCCATTGATTGTGAAAAAGCGGTTGAAGCGCTGAAAGAAGCCAATTTCGGCAAATTGGTCGCCCATGGAGCATATACAATGAATCTCTGCACAGCAGATGCGGGCGCCCGTGCTTTTGCAGCCAGTGTGCTGTGTGACGATCTTCGCAGAATGGCTGCGCTTCCAGATAACTATTATAATTTTCATCCGGGTAGCCATGTAGGACAGGGAACTGATGTTGGCATTTCCTATATTTGTGATGCGCTGAAAAAAGCCCTGGAACCGGATTATCCCGTTACGGTTCTGTTGGAAACAATGGCCGGCAAGGGTAGTGAAATTGGCGGTAAATTCGAAGAACTGCGGCAGATCATTGATAACGTTGGCAGTGATAAAGTTGGCGTATGTCTGGATAGTTGCCATATTTTTGATGGCGGTTATGATATTGTGAATGATCTGGACGGTGTCCTTCGGGAATTTGATGAGATCATTGGCATTGAGAAATTAAAAGCTTTACACTTAAACGATTCTAAAAATGTGTTTGGCACCCATAAAGACAGACACGCTTGTATTGGCGAAGGCAATTTGGGTATGGATACATTTAGGGCGATCGTCAATCATCCCTTGTTAAAGGACAAGCCTATGATTCTGGAAACCCCAAATGAATTGCCCGGCTATCAAAAGGAAATTGCATTATTGCGCAGTTTGGAAGACTAATGTATCCTTGGTAAAAGGAGGTGATTTCAGTGACTCTTTTAACGGCAGTTTCGGATTCAACAGTTTATTATGTTTATTTATCTATATTTCGCTTTCTTGCCCCGGTTATCGTTGGGATCTTGCTGTTCCGCTGCTTGAAACCGTTGCTGACATTCAGAAGAGAACCTGAAATCTGGGCATGGCTTGAATTTGATGATGAGACGGAGATCCCGATCACACACTGGGAAAATGTAATTGGCAGCAGTAAACGCAGTGATGTTGTTTTGGAAGCATCCGGCGTAGAAAAAACACATGCCGTTTTAACCCGATATGACGACGGCAGTTGGTCGATTTCCGATGCAGATTCCCAGTCCGGCGTACTGGTAAACGGCAAACCTGTTTCCATACACCCGATTCGTGGTAAGGATATTATCACTGTTGGCTCAGTTAGTATGCATCTGCAGCCGATCTCATCGAAACAGGAACAAAAACTGGCGCAACTGAGAACAAAAGCATCATCGGTTTTGACAACCTTTGCGAACCTGATGCTTTTAACAGTATTCCAATGCCTGACATTTGCGGTGTTCCTTCTCGGCGGCGACATTCAATATGCCCAGACGCTGTTGCTTGCGTTTGGCGGTATTGTTGTTTGTCAATGGGCGTTATTCTTGCTATATGTTTGCATACAGCGCAATTCATTCGAAATAGAAACTATAGCATTCTTTTTGTGTACGATGGGTATGTCGGCGATCGCGACAACACTACCGGGAGAAGCGGTAAAACAATTGGTTTCTCTGATTGCCGGTGTGGTTTTGTTTTTGATCGTTGGAATTATACTGCGCGACCTTGGCAAGGCAAAAAAGGTTCGTTATTTTGCTGCTATAGCGGGAATTTTTCTCTTGGTCGTTACCTTGTTATTCGGTCAGGAATTTAACGGTGCAAAGGCGTGGCTTATTATCGGCCCGTTATCCATCCAACCGTCGGAACTTGCCAAGGTTTGTTTCGTTTTTGCCGGCGTTTCGGCGATGGACAGAATCGTAACAAAACGAAATCTGTTTTTGTTTATTGCGTATTCTGTTTTGAATTGCGGCCTGCTGGCACTTATGAATGATTTTGGTACGGCGCTGATTTTCTTCTGCGCGTTTTTGGTGATTGCGTATATGCGTTCCGGCAGTGTTGGCACGGTGGCCTTAGCGATCACTTCTTTGGCTTTGGCAGGCGTAGTTCTGCTTAGCATTGCGCCCCATGCTCTTGCCCGGTTTGATAACTGGCGTCATATTTGGGAAGATCCTTTGGGCGGCGGCTATCAACAAACACGGGCGCTGATGTGTATGGCTGCAGGCGGCTTTTTGGGACTTGGTCCGGGCCGTGGCAAAGCAGGCGTATCTGTCTACGCGGCTGATTCCGATATGGTTATCGCCACATTGTCTGAAGAATGGGGCATCTTTATTTTCCTGGTGTTGGTTATCTGCATTATTGCGTTTGCGGTTTTTGCCATTCGTTCTGCAGCGGTTGGGCGCAGTAGTTTTTATACCATCGGAAGTTGCGCCGCCGCAAGTATCTTGCTGATCCAGGCGATCTTGAATGCGTTGGGAACTGTGGACGTTGTGCCCTTGACCGGTGTTACTTTTCCTTTTGTTTCCAACGGTGGTTCCAGTATGATCTGTGTTTGGGGACTTTTGGCATTTGTTAAAGCGGCAGACACGCGGCAAAACGCAAGTTTTGCTGTAAAACTAACCAAGGGGAAAGGGGATTATGTCGATGAATAGAGTGGCTCGTCGCGCCGGTATTGTCATCGTTTTGATCTTGTTTCTCTTTGGTGGATTTGGCTTTTTTTGCTTTGAATATGCCATGAATTCCAAAGATTGGATCGGACATGCAGGCTCACCCCATGTATATATGCCTTCCGGCAAAGCCCTTACTTCCATGGTAATGATCGATCGGAACAATACCATTTTGCTGGATACGCGAAACGGTGTTGAATATTCCGGTAATTCTGATATTCGTAAGTCCACTGTCCATTGGGTTGGCGACCGTGGCGGAAACATTAACGTTCGGACGCTGTCTCAGTTGATGGCATCCCTTGCAGATATTCGTTTGGACGATTATAATGCTGTTTCCGGTATCTATAGTTACGGCGATTATACAAGTGTTTCCAAACTGTCTCTGGATGCCAGATTGCAGACAGCAGCGCTGAATGCATTGGGAGAGTATAACGGAACGGTTGCCGTATACAATTACAAAACCGGACAGATTCTTTGCGCTGTTTCCACACCGGCATTCGACCCGGATAATGTACCTGAAAATATCGAACAAAACTATAATACCGCATATTATAACAAATTTATTGACTACCCCTTTGTGCCCGGTTCGATATACAAGATCGTCACAACGGCAATTGCCCTTGAGACGATGGACAATATGGACGACTGGTCATTTCAGTGTTCCGGTGTGTTGGAACTGCCGGGTTATGATGTAACGTGTGAAATGAGCCACGGAAATCAGAACCTGAAAGATGCGTTTTGCAACTCCTGCAACTGCGCTTTTGCGTCCCTGGCGCTGGAAATCGGTTCGGATGTTTACGCGGAATATATTGAAAAATTCGGTGTTGCCGATTCCTTTGAATTTGACGGGATCACAACAGCAAAGGGCAATTATGAAAAATCCGAGGATTCTTCCGATCTTGCCTGGAGCGCAGTCGGTCAGCATAAAGACCAGATCGTTCCGGTGACATTTATGAATTTTGTAGGCGCTATCGCCAATGGCGGACAAGGCGTGATTCCCTATGTTGTTGAAGAAGTGTCTGTTCGGGATGAACCGGTTTATTCATGTAAAACTGTGGAACAAAAACGGATTATGTCTGTAGAAACAGCAAAAACGCTGCAGGACTTTATGCGAAATAATGTATCTGTAAAATATGGTGACAGTAATTTCCCCGGCTTGAATGTTTGTGCGAAAACCGGCACAGCGGAAGTGGATCAAACCGGTAAAGTATCGCCCAATGCCATGTTTACCGGCTTTGTTATGGACGAAGAATATCCGCTGGCATTTATTGTTTGCGCAGAAGATGCAGGTTATGGACGCGCAGTATGTGTGCCGATTATCTCAAAGGTATTGACTGCGTGCAAAGATGTGATCGACAATCCTTAATTTTCTTAGGAAATGTTTAATAACCCCCTTGCATAGAATTGTGCAAGGGGGTGCTTTTTATGTGCAGATACTATGTTCTTTGGGGCTGTGCACTGCTGGCATTTGGTTTTGGCTTGATCGTAGGATTGTGTTTGGAGGGCGGATTCTTTGCTCATTGCCTTGGTCTTTTTCTTATGATAGTCGGTTTTACATTATGCAGGAGAAAATGATGGTATATGTTTGTCTGTACATAAATAGACTATATCAGTAACAGCAATGAAGGAGCGATGTAAGTGGAAATTAATTTTGATAAAAAATCATTTGTTTGCCTGCAAAATGTTCTAAACACCGTGCAGAATAAAACGTTGTCTGTAGATTACAGATTGTCTGACGATATGCCGGATGTTGCAACTGTTATAAATGCCTGGGGACAGTGCATCATTCGCGAAAAACAATGGCGCGGCAATGAAATTGAAGTTTCCGGTGGCGCGAAAGTTGCTGTTTTGTACAAGTCTGCATCAGATGCATCTGTAAGGAGAATTGATTCTTGGGTTCCTTTCCAGTTTAGCATGAATGTTGATTCTTATGAGGCAGAAGGGAATATCAGCGCACGATGCTGTTTAAATGATCTGAATGTGCATATAAACTCTCCGCGAAAGTTGGATATTCAGGTGGACGTGGCAATGTGTGTACGGGCGTATGTTCCACAAAATATTAGCCTATACCAGCCGGATGATTTGGTAAATAACATACAAATTCTCCGGGGAAATTATTTTGTTATAACCCAACGGGAATCCGGGGAGAAAATCTTCACTATCGACGAAGAATTAACAATGCCGGCGTCCTATCCCAATATCCAGGAAATTGTCAACTGCGATCTTCGGCTGGAAATCACAGATAAGAAAGTAATTTCCCAAAAGGCTGTATTTCGCGGTACAGCAATAGTGTGCATTACATACCTAACTGATGAGGGCAGTATTTGCCATTGGGATGGGGAAGCGCCTTTTTCCCAATACACAGATTTGGATTTTGATTATAAGGAATCCGCAGATATTATGTTAGAATGTGCATTATCAGGTATAGAAGCAACAAAAAATGATGCCGGTGTTATCTTTTTAAAGGCTGGGGTGATTTGTCAATATACGATTTTTGATACCGATCAGTTTGAAACGGTGAAGGACGCATATTGCCCCGGGTGCAAAACAGAACTCAATAGCGATTCTGCAACGTTCCAAGCGCTCTTGAATCACGGTCAGGAACTGATCCGTTTCGAGCAAACAGCAAACATACAAGCAAATTTGGTTGCCGATGTCTGCGTGTATTTAAAACCACCGGTTACACAGCGAGAGGGCATGTCTTGCAAAACGACCATCAGCGGGCATATCAATGTTTTGTATTATGATGAAGATTCTTCCTTGATGTGCGAAAAAATTGAGATCAACAAAGTTGTGGAGGATGTCTGCGATATAGGCGCATTATACAGTTGCGCGGTATCAATAAGCGGAATTCCGAAAGTAAGTTCCGTTATGTCCGGTTTGAACATCGGGTTTGATGTTTTGATGGAAAAAATGATCCTAAAGGAAGATATGATCAATATGATCAAGGCGATGGAAGTAGATGAGGCAGATAAAACAGAACCAAAGCCGAGTATTGTCATCTGCAGAAAGGGTGCAGATACCCTTTGGGATGTTGCCAAAATGCATAATTCAACGGTCAATGCGATCCGCGGCGCAAACGATATAGAAAATGAAGAAACATACGATGGAATGATGGTCATACCGACAATTTAAAATATCACCGTCATCCTGATTTTCAGGATGGCGGTTAAAACTGTTTGTATTTTATGTTGTCTTTTTGATTTGTTGTGTTATAATAGTTGGAGAAATTTACTTATCAGAGGTGTTTATATTATGACAAAAATCGATATTTATTCCGGCTTTTTGGGCGCGGGAAAAACAACGTTGATCAAAAAACTGATTTCTGAATATTATAAGGGTCAGAAAATAGTTCTGATTGAAAATGAATTCGGTGAAATCGGCATTGACAGCGGGTTTTTGACCGATGCCGGCATTAATATTACAGAAATGAATTCCGGTTGCATCTGCTGTAGCCTGGTTGGTGACTTTGGGAAAGCGCTGACGAAAGTTATTGATGAATATGCACCGGACCGGATCCTCATTGAACCTTCCGGTGTGGGTAAACTCTCCGATGTTATCGCTGCGGTCAATAAAGTCACAAATGACGATGTGGTTTTGGGCTATACGGTTGCGGTTGTGGATGCCGGAAAAGTTAAGGTATATATGAAGAATTTTGGGGAGTTTTATAACAACCAGGTTGAAACTGCTTCCACAATTATTCTCTCCAGAACTGGTAATATTTCCCAGGAAAAGTTAGATCACGCAATGGATCTGCTTCGCCAAATCAATCCTAAGGCGACGATTATCACAACGCCCTGGGAGGAACTGACTGCGATGCAAATTATTGATGCGTTTGAAGGCAATGCTACCCTTGCAATGGCGCTGGCTGCGCTTGAAGAAGAACACCATCACCACCATGATCACGATGGTGAACATCACTGCTGCGGTCACCACGGCGATCACCACCATGATCACGATGGTGAACACCACTGCTGCGGCCATCACCACGGCGACCACCACCACGATCACGATGGTGAGCACCACTGCTGCGGCCATCACCACGGCGAGCATCATCACGACCACGGTGAGCACAATTGTTGTGGTCATCATGGGGATCATCACGATCACCACCATGCGGACGAAGTGTTTACTTCCTGCGGCGTGGAGACAACCCGTAAATTTACTGCTGCAGAGATCGAATGCGCATTGCAGTCTCTTGATTCCGGTCGTTTCGGCGTTGTGTTAAGAGCAAAGGGAATCGTTGCTGCACAAGATGGCAATTGGATTCATTTTGATTATGTGCCCGGCGAGATCAATGTTCGCACCGGCGCTCCTTCTGTAACCGGTAAAATTTGCGTTATCGGTGCGCAACTGGACGAAGCTGGCATTACAAAAGTATTTGGTGTTTAAGGAGCGACTATGGCACAGATACCTGTTTATGTTTTTACCGGTTTTTTGGATTCCGGTAAAACGAAGTTTATTCAAGAAACATTGGAAGATCCCCGGTTTAATGCCGGTGAACGGACTTTGCTGCTTGTTTGTGAGGAAGGGGAGGAAGAATACGATTTTTCCACCTATCCCCATCAAAATGTATTCTTAGAAGTTGTTGATCAACAGACGGTTACCACAAAAGAATTGCATACACTTGCTAAAAAACATAAAGTAAAGCGTGTTGTTGCGGAACTCAATGGTATGCAGTTGGTTGGTGATATGTATTCCCGTTTTCCGGAAGACTGGGTCGTAGCGCAGGAAGTTATGTTTGCCGATTCCACAACTTTTTTGACTTATAATGCCAATATGCGTAATTTGGTTATGGACAAACTCGTTGGCGGACAAATGGTTGTTTTTAACCGATTGGAACCTGGCGCGGATACCATGCCGCTTCATAAGATCGTCCGCGCGGCAAATCGCAGAATGGACATTCTATATGATTATACCGATGGCACAACTGCCTTTGACGATATTGAAGATCCGCTGCCTTTTGATATTCACGCAGATGTCATTGAAATCAAGGATGAAGATTATGCCCTTTGGTATCGGGATGTTACGGAAGAACCTGCCAAATACGACGGTAAAACTGTCCGTTTTAAGGGTCAGGTTGCGATGTTGCGCAGAGATAGAAACAATATGTTTGCCCCGGGCAGATTTGTAATGACTTGCTGCGTTGACGATATTCAATTTTTGGGCGTGCCTTGTAATTATCCGAATTCAAAGAATCTTACGCCCAGAGACTGGGTTATGGTGACTGCGAAGATCTCTGCGGAAAAGCACTATCTTTACCAAGGTGAATTAGGTCC
>JAZQBF010000060.1:0-1750 GCA_045545615.1 Faecousia sp. | reverse complement strand
CCGTCAGGGTCGTTTTACCCGCATCCGGGTGGGAAATGATGGCGAAGGTGCGTCGCCGCAGAATTTCCCCTCTTGATTCGTTGATACCCAAAACCATTCCTCCAAACAGGCATATTACACAACTGTATATTGTACCGCATTTTTCCGAAAGTTGCAACCGAAATTTTGCAAACAAGGAAAAAAGCCGAAGCAAAACTGAAATAGTCAATAGTTAGTCGACACAAAAAAGAATAGATTTAAGCTGCCAGTTCAATTCTGTATTGGACTGGCGGTTTTCTTATGAGTTTTCGGACGGGGCGCAGGTAATTGAAGTAGTAAATGGTGTCAGCAACCGCTTTCCGGATGTCATTACACTTCCAATATTGGAAGTGTGATGACATAACGTCCTTGAAACGACCGAAGAAGGACTCCATCACAGCGTTGTCTCTTGGGGTTCCGGCTCTTGACATGCTTTGAATTGTGTTGTAAGATTTAAGCAGGTTGCAATAACCTGCTGAGGAGTACTGGACACCCTGATCGCTGTGCAAAAGGATGGGGGTGCCGGTACTTTTTGCTTTTTCAAGGATTCGTTTAGCAGGTCTCATCACAAGAAAATTGTCAAATACGTCGCTTAACTCCCAATCCACAATTTCGTTGTTGAACAGATCTAAATAACAGGCAAGATAATACCATTTACCTTTGTTTTTGATGTAAGTAACGTCTGTAACCAGTTTCTGCATAGGCTTGTCTGAATAGAAATCACGATTAAGGACGTTGGGAAATCGGTTATGTTCGACACCGTTAGGTGTGGGACTTTTTTGCCTTCTAACAAACCCTTTAATCCCCAACCGTTGCATTGATTTGAAAACAGAAATATCCGAGACCACCCAACCGTATTGATTTAACAAGGTGTCTGCTATGCTTCTGTATCCTTGCGACGGATAGTGAGAATGAATATCTGCAACATAATAATCCAATTCCTGTTGTTGCTGTTCATAACGGTTTAAAGTTCCTTTTCGTTTCAGCCATTTGTAATAGCCGGAACGAGACACCTCGTATACGTCGCATAATTCTTTTACCGAGTGAGATACACTTTCTTTTTCAATACACGCGTAGATTTGTTGCATCACTTTCTTTTGGCATCGCCCCTTTCGCGTTCGATGGATTTTTTTAGCCGCACAATTTCCCCATCTTTCTTTAATAGTTCTCGCTCCAACAAGGCAATCTTGTATTCTAATTGTTCTGTTGGCGTAAGTTCTTTTCTGCGTTCATACTTTGCCAAAGGATTACCGGGCTTTCTCTTGTTTACAAGCGCAGCTTCTCCACCCTCTAAATATTGTTTTGTCCATTTGTGAATTTGCGAATGATAGATTCCTGTTTCTTTTTGTAACTGTACACCGCTTTCACCGTTTAGCATACGTTTTACCAATTTCAGCTTTTCCTCTTTGCTGTGGGTGATATTTGTTCCGCCTTTTGGTCTTCCCATTTTGATCAACTCCTTTCTTTTATTTTAACATAAAAAATAGTGATGGTAGACACTCTTTTTAGTGTCTACCATCACTATATCACTTCATTGCGGCAGCCTTTTTACTTTGCATTATCGTGCTTTGCAGAACTTGTCCACATACCGGTCGATAGCCTCCGCCACCACCTGCACCGCCACATCCCGGGTGGACACCTCGTCCACAGCCGTCGATTTATTCTCCAGGTTCTTATATACCGTGAAGAAGTGGCGCATCTCATCGAAGATATGATGGGGCAGCTGATCGAT
>JAZQBF010000059.1:0-5885 GCA_045545615.1 Faecousia sp. | reverse complement strand
CTATTGCCACATTCGGTCTTATCAAAGAAATGGACAACCGGGGCAAGGTGGTAAATATGGCTTTTGCGGTGTCTGCCGCCTTTGTTTTCGGCGACCATATGGGCTTTACCGCCGGGTTTGCCCCGGAGATGCTCCCCGCTATGATCGCCGGCAAACTGGCAGGGGGTATCAGCGCTGTAGTGGTGGCAATTTTTCTTACCCGGAAGGACACTTGACAAAAAGTGCCATCTTAGGCTATAATGCATACAATATTGCAAAGGCTTTGAAAAGAAGAGTATGCTGCCTTAACCGTTCAGAGAGCCCCGGCAGGTGGAAAGGGGTACGGCGAAAACAGCAGAACATGGTCTTGGAGCCAGGCTGTCGATAGGTAGGCAGTCTCGGGGTCGCCCGTTACAGCGTTTTGAGGCACGAAAGTGCAAATCAAGGTGGTACCGCGGTAAATTTTATCGCCCTTGCAAACGGCAAGGGCGATTTTCTATTTTTCTATTGGAGGCAAAAAATATGAGCAAAGGAAATTATTACATCACGACCCCTATTTACTACCCCTCTGCAAAACTGCACATCGGTCATACTTACTGCACCGTAGCGACCGATGCCATGGCCCGCTATAAGCGGCTCACCGGTTACAACGTCAAATTCCTCACCGGCACGGACGAACACGGTCAGAAGATCGAGGACAAGGCAAAGGAAGCCGGCGTGACGCCCCAGCAGTTTGTGGATAACATCGTGCTGGGTGAAGGCGGCGTTATCGACCTGTGGAAACTGATGAACATCTCTTACGACCGGTTTATCCGCACCACCGACGATTATCACGTTGCCGCTATCCAGAAGATCTTTAAGAAGATGTACGAAAACGGCGACATCTACAAGGGCAAGTATGTGGGCAAATACTGCAAGCCCTGCGAAAGTTTCTGGACCGAAAGCCAGTTGGTAGACGGCAAATGCCCCGACTGCGGCAGAGAGTGCGACTACGCAGAGGAAGAGGCTTACTTCTTCCGCCTTTCCAAATATGCCGACCGGATCCAGGATCTGCTGGAAAACACCGATTTCTTAGAGCCCCGGAGCCGTGTTCACGAAATGGTGAACAACTTCATTAAGCCTGGTTTGGAAGATCTGTGTGTCAGCCGTACCAGTTTCACCTGGGGCGTGCCGGTGGACTTTGACGAAGGTCACGTGGTCTATGTTTGGATCGACGCGCTGTTTAACTATATGACCGCGCTGGGTTTCTGCAATGATAAATATAGCGATCTTCATGATTTCTGGCCTGCAGATGTACACTTTGTGGGCAAAGAGATCGTCCGTTTCCACTCCATTATCTGGCCTGCTATGCTGATGAGCCTGGATCTGCCTCTGCCGAAGAAAGTTTTCGGTCACGGCTGGCTGCTCCTGGACGGCGGCAAAATGAGCAAGTCCAAGGGCAATGTGGTAGACCCCTACATCCTTGCCGAGCGGTTCGGCGTGGATGCCCTGCGGTTCTTCCTGCTCCGCTCCTTCCCCTTCGGCTCTGACGGCAACTTCTCTAACGAACTTTTGATCTCCACCATCAACACCGACCTTGCCAACGACCTGGGCAACCTGGTTTCTCGCACCGTGGCAATGGCGCAGAAGTATTTCGGCGAAAAACTGCCTGCCGGTCAGGTAGCAAACGGAGAACTGGATGACGAGTTTATCGCTATGGTCTCCGGTCTCCGGGCAAAATATGAAACAGAGATGGAAAACTATGCTTTCCAGAACGCTCTGGCTGAAATTTTCAAAGTTATCTCCCGCGCCAATAAGTATATCGATGAAAACGCCCCCTGGGTGCTGGCAAAGAGCGAAGAGAACAAGCCCCGCTTGGCAAAGGTGCTTTATAACCTGATGGAAACTGTCCGTATTTGCGCAGGTCTCCTGACGCCCTTTATGCCCGCAACTGTCGAAGAGATCGGCAAGCGGCTGGGCGGCGCAGATATGTCTTGGGATACCCTGGCTACCTTCGGCGTGCTGCCGGAAGAGGTTGCCGCTGTGGCAGGTCCTGCGCTGTTCCCCAGAATCGATATGGAAAAGGAACTGGCAGCATTGGAAGAACTGAGCAAGCCCAAGAGCGATATTGAGATCGAGCCTTACAGCGAAGAAAAGGTGGATTTCGACACTTTCTGCAAATCTGATTTCCGGGCTGTGAAAGTCAAGGATTGCCAGCCGGTGAAGAAATCTGACAAACTCCTGCAGTTTACCCTGGATGACGGCACCGGTACCGACCGGCAGATCCTCTCCGGTATTGCCAAGTACTATAAGCCCGAGGAACTGATCGGCAAAACACTGGTCGCCATCACCAACCTGCCGCCCCGGAAGATGATGGGCAGAGAATCCTGCGGTATGCTGATCTCCGCTGTCCACACGGAAAAGGGCGAAGAAAAACTGCACCTGCTGATGGTAGACGATGCCATCCCCGCCGGCGCTAAACTTTGCTAAAAGTTTATAGAATCCCCAAACCGTCAAGCGCAAGCATGGCGGTTTGGGGTTTTTTAGGTTTGGGGGTTTTTATTTAGCAACTGCTTTCTAAACTTGCGAGGTTTACATAATATCCAACAAGTGTATTTGCTTGTCTTTAGGGCTTCTCTGAGCCTCTTAAATGAGAATCCCCAAACTGTAAAAAACAGTTTGGGGCGGTTTTGGAAACATTATCTGTTAAGAAGTCACTGTGTGAATTATAAAATGCTATATCCTTTAACTTTTTTGATTAAATCATTTAATTCTCTTACATAACCGGTAAGACCATCGTCGTATAATTGCCCTGCATAGTATTTCTTCCCGTCGATATAATCCCAGTTCTTTTCAATCGCACGTTTTAATGCATTAAACAATTCCGTATTTTTAAGAGTGAACGGAGTTCCGTCGCGGTAAAAATGCTCATACTCTATATGCTGCTTTATTGCATCCATCGCAGCATAAAAATCAAAGAAATTAGCATCCAGCATTTGAATCAAAGTGTTTTCGAAGTGTAAATCGATTTCTAACTCAGGATATGCAATATAATTTCTATATATCGTTTTTAAGATGTATTGCACATTTCCTATAGAAAATGCTTCATCAACCTTTGGTAGCTCTATAGATATTCCCGTAGAAATAAAAGATTTAAAACTTCCAGATTTTAAGCAATTAAGCATATGCGCATCAGCATAATTTTGTTGCCTGTCTAAATAAGACATGCCTTTTACCGCTTCGTAACGATCCTTTATACTTTCACTCATAGCATACTTCCTGTTAATTTACTTTTTCTATAATGACCGCGGTGCGGCTTGGGAGATAGAACCGGATGCCGGCTACGCCGTTTTCCTCGCATGTTTCGTAGGTCTGATGCCAGATGCGGCCCTGGCCGCCGAAGCAGTAATCGTCGGTGGACAAGGTTACCTGGTAACTGCCCGCCTCCTGCAAAGGCAGGAAGAAGCCGTCATAGGAATTATTGGGATGGAAATTGAAAACAAAAACCGCTTTGTTCTTCCGGTATGCCATTACCTTTTGGTCATTGGACAGATACAGTTGCTTGTCCTTGCCGGAAAGGGTGCGGTATTTTTTTGCCTTTTCCACCATCGCCTTTTCAAAGGCGTGGAGATACTGATACTTTAGATTCTCATCGTCTGCCAAATGCCACTGGCGGCGGCAGTAGTGGTAAGACCAGCCGTTGCCCTCCCGGGGGAAATCGATCCACTCCGGATGGCCGAACTCGTTGCCCATAAAGGTCAGATAACCCTCGCCACCTAAAGACATTGTCAGCAGCCGGAGCATCTTATGCAGCGCCATTCCCCGGTCGATGACCATATTTTGATCATCCTTGCCCATAGACCAGTACATCTCCTGGTCGCAGAGCCGGAACATAATGGTCTTGTCGCCCACCAATGCCTGATCGTGGGACTCGCAGTAGCCGATGACCTTTTCCTTGGGACGGCGGTTTGCCAGTTCATAATAGATGTGATTCAAGTCCCAATATTCATCGGGTACTTCTTTTAAGAGTTTGATCCACATATCCGGCACGCCCATAGCCAGTCGGTAGTCAAAGCCTACGCCGCCGTCTTCGATAGGCAGGCACAGACCGGGAAGCGCAGAGGTATCCTCGGCGATCATTATGGCGTTGGGATTCAGTTGCCGCACCATTTCGTTGGCAAGTTGCAGATAGGTCACTGCCTGAATATCGGTATTCAGGGAGAAATAGGTGTCATAAGAGCAGAAATCACTGCCCAAACCGTGGTTATGATAGAGCATTGAGGTAACACCGTCAAAGCGGAAACCGTCAAAGTGATACTCCGTCATCCAGAATTTTAAGTTGGACAGCAAAAAGTGCAGCACTTCGTTTTTATCGTAGTTAAAGCACTTGGTATCCCAGGCAATATGGTTGCCCTTTTCCCCGGCGTGGAAAAACTGATAATCCGTGCCGTCAAATTCGTTGTTACCCTCCCGCGTATTCTTGGAGGCGTGAGTATGGACCACATCCAACAGCACCGCAATACCCATTTTATGGGCGGTGTCGATCAGTTCTTTCAATCCCTCCGGTGTACCGAACCGGGAAGATGCGGCAAAGAAATTGGTCACCTGATAGCCAAAAGAGGCATAGTAGGGATGCTCCATTACCGCCATAATTTGGATGGTGTTGTAGCCTAGATCCTTGATACGAGGCAGAACATTGTCCTTAAACTCCCGGTAAGTGCCCACCTTTCCCTCTTCCTGCGCCATACCGATGTGACACTCATAGATGAACAGATTCTTTTTCGGCTTAAACTTGCCGTCTGTCCATGGAAAATCGTAAGGCTCGTGGATCTGGGCAGACCACTGGTAAGTAAAGGGGTCCTGCACCACCCGGGTGGCATACAGCGGGATCCGCTCCAGTTCCTGATTGCCGCTGACCACGATGGTCAGTACCGACTGGCCTGCCTGCAGCGCGTTTTCTCCGGGTAAAAACACTTCCCAAACGCCGTTTTCCAGTTTATTTAAGGGGCAAGCCCGTCTGTCCCAGCCGTTAAAGTCTCCGGTAAGATACACCGCGTCTGCCGCAGGCGCCCACTCCCGGTAGTACCAGCCGCTTTTCTCCTTGTGAAATCCGAAATACAGATAGCCACCGGCAAAATCCGCCAGGGTCTGACCGGGCGCAAGAAGTTCTTCCTTCTTCCGGCGGTAATTTTCCATACGAAGGTCAAAATCCTTCTCAAAGGGTTTTAAATACGGATCGATCTTCAATATCTTATGTTTCATAACTGACATCCTTTCCAAATCTGTTGATTGGGTTTGTGTCTATATCTATTTTATCACTTTCTCTGCCGGTTCGTCAATGATTTCCTTTTGTCTAAAAAAGGAAACCGAGGAGTATTTCTCCTCGGTTTAAGTCTTCTTTATAAACTTTTCCTTGCACTTGGGGCAGGAAATGGCGATTTTTCCCTTGCCCTTGGGTACGCGCACCGCCTGGCGGCACCGGGGGCAACTGAAATACCGATGTTCTTTATCCTTGAACCGGTTCAAGAAATTCAGATACCGGCTGTTTTCCCGATAGCGCTTGTACACATTCCGGGACAGACTCCGGAAGATCGCCCAGCCCATCAGCACATAGGAAAGCAGTGTCAGCAGCAGATTGATCAGAGGAAACCGGATAAACATACTAAGCAGACAGGCGATAAGCCCTGCGCCCAAAATCGCCATATTCAGTTTGTCCGTACCGTAGCGGCCGGTCATAAACGTGCGCAGTCCCGACCGGAACTTTACACCGAATCGCTGAAACCAGTTCATAAACATCCACCTTGTTTTCAGATAATTTTATTATATGGTTTCTTTATAAAAATGCAACTTAATATTGCGATTGTTTACTTTTTATTTACAGACCGGGCCGGATGCCCGGCCAGGCAAATTCGTTACCAACGCGAATC
>JAZQBF010000058.1:0-6193 GCA_045545615.1 Faecousia sp. | reverse complement strand
CTCCTCGTATTCAACAGTTGCGTTAAACTTAATGGTAATAATATCGGTAGCGCTGACAAAGTTTGTGCCGTCCAGAGGCTTAATGTACTCGCATTTCACAGCCTCGTCCAACAGCCAGTAGTTGGCGCACTCAAAAAGCGCTGCGTAAGTATCGTTGCCGGTGGTCAGGTCAGGACCGGTGCAGAAGTCATGACCGACGAACTGACAGACATAGTCCATAACCGGAACATCGCATTGATAGAAACGAGCCATACAGTTGGGATAGAAATCATAGTAAGAGCCGGAGGCTGCCTGGGTACCGCAGATGTACATGGGGCTATGGCCTTCTTTGATCGTGCCGACGCCACCGCCAACATTGGAGTAGATAAACTGGCAGCGGGAAGAAACCTTTTCGTTGCTGTCCTTATAGGTTGTCCAGGGTTGCTCTTCGCCGCCATAGATCGTACCATAATCAAGCACGATGTCCTCTGTTTCACCGGCTTCATAACGGGTCTGACCGTTGGTGCCTTCGTTATAGCGACTTTCGCCGGTCTTTTCAGGCTCTTCTGCGCCCAGGAGGACAACGCCACCACTCTTGGAAATACCGGTAACACCGTACTTTTCGCTGTTGAACTTATAGGTTTCCGGATAAGCATCTGCCAAGTACCGAACCATACGCACTGCGGCGGTATGGGTCTTTGTGGTATTTTGGCCGATACCGTAAGTCCACTGGATACCGGTGATACCGGGAGGGTTCTGGGTATCGTCACCTGCGAAGTAGTTATACACGCCGTCAAAACACATAGGTGTATAGTTGTGGTCATAAAGCACGGCGGCATAACCGTCCATCAGGAAACCGGTCAGATGGGGGCGGTTAGAAGAGTTCCAGGTGTTGCTACGGTCCAGACCGCTGGCTGCATACATCATCACGGGAACTTCGTGGTCGGGATTGACGGGATAGACAATATCCAGATACAGGTTCATATCCATCAGTTTGCCGTCAGGACCGACACACTGGGTAATATCTGTCAGTTTACCCTCAGGGAAGGATGCCGTATATTCTGCGACGGTCAGAGTCTGACCGGCATAGAACTGCACGCCGGTAATGAGGGTATCTTCCTCAAAGGTGATAAGCATATTGCCACGGGTGTGAAGGAAGTCCAAATTCCACATCTGGACAATGTACTCCAGCGTGCCCTGGGCGCTATGCTTATCGGTAGCCCAATAAGCCTGCTGCATCGTAACATCATAGCCCTGGGGAATCACGTAACTATTTTTGTGGTGGGTGATGTTATTTACATATACGCCATCACGCATAGCATCACGGATACCCTGAATACTCCAGTCAAGATCAGGAGTAACAGCCTTTTCGTTGTTAAAGTAGTCCATGATCACAACGATACGGCCTTCATTCAGCCAACGGGTGATCACTTCTTCATCATTGCCGTTACCTACATTGGCCGTATTGGTATTAACCACGTAAATAAAAATACGGGTACGGTCGGTGCAGGCAGAAGCATCCTTTACATAGGTCCGAATGCCCACAGGAATACCAATATAGCCATCGTTTTGCAATACTTCTTCGTGGATTTGATACTGGGCAAGGGATTCCACTTCAAATGTCTCCTGCTGAGCAGCGAATGTAATATTCACCATACCTGCAAAAGACAGCATCAATGTCAGTGCCAGCATCATTGCGACAAATCTTTTCACGGAAATTCCTCCTAAATATAATATGTTACGCCTATTATATCGCGGTTTTTGAAAGATTGCAATTGCCTATTCTATCAATTTCATTTCCTTTTTCGTCATTTTGGACATCAGATGGAGAAAAAAGCAGACAAATCACTCTTCCAGGTTGTCATCTGGGAGCACAATGCCATTTCCGGTCCAATTTTGCTGGGGATAAATGATTTCCTGCTCTGTTTGTTTGGTGGATTCCGGCCGCTCAGTTGCCGCAAGATCACCGATGGGATCATCCGGAAGTGTAACGGCTACATCCGCCGTTGTTTCTGTCTCTTTATCACTTTGATTTTGACCGGCAGTCGTTTCGTTGGAGACTTGGGCACCTGTGGTTTCATTTGAGGAAGTGCTATACACACCACCGGTTTCGGTAGAGGATGGTGTCTGCTGCGGCTTTGTTCCGCCGTTTATTAAAAACAATGCCGCCAGAACCGCCACTGCCAATAAAAGTGCTGCTACAACCAGAATTACTTGATATTTATGTTTCATAATTGCCTCCTGTTTTTTTCTTTTATTGTAATGCGGTTTTAGGTATTTTGCAATACCCATCATACTGTTGTTCTATTTTACAGTTTGCGGACATACCTTATGGTAGACCGTGCAAGAAGATAAGGAGGCTGGCTATGGAAACGATTTACCGGGACATTGCCGCACGGACAGGTGGCAACATATATATTGGCGTTGTTGGGCCGGTTCGGACGGGAAAATCCACATTGATCAAACGGGTAATGGAGCAAATGGTAATACCCAACATTCAGGATGTTCATCGACGGGAACGGGCAAAAGACGAATTACCCCAAAGCGGATCCGGCAAAACCATCATGACCAGTGAGCCAAAGTTCGTGCCGGAGGAAGCCGTGGAAATATCCCCGGATGGAACAACACACTTACGGGTGCGTATGATCGACTCTGTGGGATATATGGTGGATGGCGCTGTGGGCGCAGAGGAAGATGGCATAGAACGAATGGTCACCACACCATGGTTTGATTATGAAATTCCCTTGACGCAAGCAGCGGAATTGGGCACAAAAAAGGTGATGCAGGAGCATTGTTCTATCGGTGTTGTGGTGACAACAGACGGCACTGTGACCGATATTCCCAGGCAGGATTATGTTGTTGCGGAGTCCCGTGCCATTCAGGATATGCAGGAAACCGGCAAGCCATTTTTGGTGGTGATCAACAGCCGGGAACCGGAAGGACGCGCCGCTAAGGAAGTTAAGGAATATTTACACGATGCCTATGGCATCCATGCTGCTGTTGCAGATTGTCAAAATCTCAATGACAGCCAGATCGCATCATTGCTTAAGCAACTGCTGTTTTCTTTCCCCATGCAGCAAATGCGCGTGTTTTTCCCCCATTGGGTGGATGCACTGGAGAATGAACATCCGCTGAAAAAGGGTCTATATGGCGCACTTTTGGATATTGCAGGACAGATCCATACCCTTGGTCAGGCAGAGTCTGCCCTCTTCAGGCTATCGGAAATTCCAGAAATATCCGATTACTCCATTGAAGCGCTGGATCTCGCTACAGGCACTGTAGATTGCGCAATTCGCTTGCCGGAAGCACTCTTTTATGACCTGCTTAGCGAAAAAACTGGTATGGACATTCACGACGATGCTGCATTGATCACTATCTTGACAGAACTGAGCAATGCCAAAAAAGAATATGATAAAGTTGCGGATGCGCTGTCTGCTGTAAAGGCGACCGGCTATGGCGTTGTAATGCCAAACGCCGGGGAAATGACCTTGGAGACACCGGAACTGCTGCGTAAAGGTAACAATTTTGGTGTAAAACTAAAGGCAGGAGCACCATCCATCCACATGATCCGCGTGGATGTTGACACAGAGATCAATCCCATTGTTGGCGACGAAAAGCAATCCCAGGATCTGCTCGCCTATTTAAGCGGTGATTCTCCGGAAAAACTTTGGCAAAGCAACATTTTTGGGAAATCCGTATACGAACTGATCCAAGAAGGGCTGAACGCCAAACTACTCCGTTTGCCTGACGAGGTGCAGGCAAAATTCCGTGGCACACTCACCCGGATCGTCAACGAAGGCGCAACCGGTCTCATCTGTTTGATATTGTAATTTTAAGAGCCGCTGAAAAGCGGCTCGTTTTTTTGATGTAAAATTCAAAAATTTTTATATTAAATGCTTTACCGCCTACAAATAATGTGGTAAACTTATACCAATGTATGTTTTGGAGGAATCATTTGATGAAATTACCGCGCAACAGTTTGCTGAAGCGGATCCATATAGATTACCGTTTTTTAGGCTTTCTAATACCGTTTGTATCCTTACTGATTATGATGGCATTTCGTGAAACAGAGCCTTTTGGAAACAAATCCTCCATGCTCTACTCCGACTGCTATCACCAGTACTACCCTTTCTTCTTCGCTTTTCGCGAGTCTTTGCTTAACGGCGAGTCGCTGTTGCACAACTGGGAATTGGGTATGGGTATGGACTACCTGGGGCTGATTGCCTATTATCTCGCTTCACCGCTGAATCTTATCAGCGTACTGCTTCCCAGCGAAGAATTGATGCTGGAATACTTTTCTATGCTGATGCCCATCAAACTGGGGCTTGCAGGATTATTCTTTTCTATCTTTTTAAGTAAAGTATTCCGTAAAAACGACATTTCCGTGGCTATGTTCGGCACATTCTATGCGCTGTGCGCATGGGCGCTGGGCTATCAATGGAATGTTATGTGGCTGGATACCTTTGCCCTGCTCCCTCTTGTTATTTTGGGTATGATCTCGCTGCTTAAAGAACGGAAATTCGTTCTTTACACCGTCAGTCTTTTTCTGTCTGTTTTTGCAAACTATTATATTGGTTTATTTACCTGCATTTTTGTGCTGCTGTCTTTCATTTGCTATGAGATCTGTTGCTGCAAGAGTTTCAAGCGGCTGCTGTCGGATCTTACATTTATGGCGCTGTTTTCTGCCCTTGCCATCGGTATGACCGCTATTTTGACCTTGCCTGCTTATGCGGCGCTGCAGGACACCCAATCCACAGTCAATAAATTCCCCACCAAACTGGAACTGAATATGACCGATCTGGACACCTGGGCGGGTTTCTGGGAGGCTATGAAAGAGGCCGCCGGTAATATGAACGGTGCAGTAGAACCTTCCTTTAAAGAAGGTCCTCCCAACATTTACTGTGGTGTGGGCACAGTTTTGCTAGCATTCGTATACCTCACTTGCCGGCAGATCAAGGTGCGGGAAAAAATTTGCTCTGTTACTTTGCTACTGTTTTTCTTTTGCAGTTTCATTATCCGGTATCTGGATTATATCTGGCACGGATTCCACTTCCCCAATATGATCTACTACCGTTTTAGTTTCCTTTTTAGTTTTGTTCTGCTTGTTATGGCCTTCCGGGCATATCAGTTGCGTTTCCGCGTCCGGTGGTGGCAGTTGGCTATTGCCGCTGTTCCCTGTATATGCCTGATATTTTGCTACGAAAAATGGAAAGACCCTCTGTATTTGATCTACAACGGCGCTTTGCTCCTGTTGTATGCGGCTACTTTCGTCTTCTTTATCATTCGCCAAAAGTTGCCGGAATCCCGGCGCAGAAAAGACAAACTGGCATATATCCAAAATCGCAACTTCCGCAGAAACTTAGCCAGTTTCGCTTTTGCCGGTATTATGGTTATTGAAATGGTGCTGAATCTTGTAAACTTCAGTACAGCATTCCCCTCTACCGGTGTATCGGATTATCCTATGGCAACAGATTATTCTGCCTCGGTAATCCGTTATATGAAACAGCGCGAAGCAGACAACCTTTTCTTCCGTTCAGAAGTTACCCGCTCCCAGACTTTAAATGACAGCGCATTAAACAATTATAACGGCATCTCGACCTTTACAAGTTCTGCAAATGTGAATGTGACGAAGTTCTTAAAAGCCCTGGGATACGGCGCAAAAGACACTTACAATCGGTATCGGTTTGAGGAAAGTTCCCCCATATCCAATCTGTTTTTGAATCTAAAATATATGATCGACCGGGATGGCTATGTCCCGGAGAACAGTTATTTCGATGAGCGCAATCACTTTGGAGATGTTTACCTTTTAGAGAACAATGCCTACCTTCCCTTGGGATTTCTGGCAGAGTCTCAATTGGTAAATGTGGATTTCTCCAATGTAACAAATCCTCTGATGTTCCAAAATGAATTGCTGCGGGCGGCATCCGGCATTCAGGAAAATGCGTGGACATTGTTAAACGGCAAAAAGTTGACGATCTCGGCATCGGAAAATATCACACTCAACACCACCACAAAAGCCGGTTACTGCAGTTACACATCTACAGACAAAGGCACCATCGATTACACTTATGTGGTAGACGAAGAAGGTTTTATGTGCCTGTCGCTGCATATTTATCCCTCTAACAAATTTAACATCTATGTAAACGGTGTTACCCAGGAGACCCACGGTTCAGAAGGCACTTACGGACGGGCATATTCACTCCCCTTGACGGTG
>JAZQBF010000057.1:0-6830 GCA_045545615.1 Faecousia sp. | reverse complement strand
CCTCTGTTACGGGAAGGCCATCCATATCTGCCCGGAACAACAGCCATGGCAAACTGGGATCTGTGCAAAGGTCTGCATAGAAACCCGTTTCGCTCAGCCGCACCGGCGTAAAACCGGCATCTTTCAGCGCTTGTTCCAAATATGCAGATGTCTTATATTCCTGAAATGCCAATTCCGGAATCCTATGCAGATTTTCATAATGATTTTTTACCATATTGCTACCTCATTACAAACAAAGGGAAGGCATCTACCTTCCCTTTGCTATTTTCTATTAGTATGCGACGCCCCAGTAGATCATGGTCTTGGCGGGTTTGCCGCAGATAGGGCAAACATCGCCGAGATTTTCCTGGACAAAAGGCATACAGCGGGAGGACATACCTGCCTCTTCCTTCATCTTCAGTTCGCACTCCAGTTCGCCGCACCACATAGTCTTGATAAAGCCGCCGTTCTTTTCCTGCAGTTCTTTGGCTTCTTCCAGAGAGTGGGCTTCGTAGATATGATCGGTAAGGTTCTTCTTTGCCTTTTCGAACATACCCTGGTGGACCAATTCCAGTTGCTCTGCAACGGCTTTTTCCAGATCAGCCAATGCAACCACAATTTTTTCGCCATCGTTACGGCGAACCAGGACACACTGACCGTTTTCCAGGTCGCGGGGACCGCACTCTACCCGGAGGGGCACACCCTTCATTTCGTACTCGGCGCACTTCCAGCCCATAGAGTTGTCGGAATCGTCCAGTTTTACCCGGAAGCCGGCATTGGCAAGGCGATCTTTCAGACCGTTGGCTGCTTCCAAAACGCCCTCTTTGTGCTGGGCGATGGGCAGGATGATCACCTGAACGGGGGCTACCTTGGGAGGCAGCACCAGACCGTTGTTATCGCCGTGGGTCATAATGATACCGCCGATCAGACGGGTGGATACACCCCAGGATGTCTGATGGGGGTTAACTTTCTGATTGTTCTTATCGGTAAAGGTAATATCAAAAGCCTTTGCGAAACCGTCACCGAAGTAGTGGGAAGTACCTGCCTGCAGGGCTTTCCGGTCGTGCATCATACACCCAATGGTGTAAGTAGCCCCTGCGCCGTTGAACTTTTCCTTGTCGGTCTTTCTGCCACGGGTAACAGGCATTGCCAGTACATTCTCGCAGAAATCGGCATAGACACCCAGCATACGCTCGGTCTCTTCCTGGGCCTCTTCTGCGGTGGCGTGCATGGTATGACCCTCCTGCCACAGAAATTCTCTGTGACGCAGGAAAGGACGGCTGGTCTTCTCCCAACGGAGAACACTGCACCATTGATTAAGCATCATCGGCAGGTCGCGGTGGGACTGGATCGCATTTTTAAAGTACTCGCAGAACAGCGTCTCGGAAGTAGGACGGATGCAGTACCGCTCTTCCAACTTTTCACTGCCGCCGTAGGTGACCCAAGCGCACTCGGGTGCAAACCCTTCCACATGATCCTTTTCCTTCTGCAGAAGGCTTTCCGGGATCAGCATGGGCATATACACATTCTGCGCGCCGGTTTTCTTAAACTCAATATCCATTAAGTGCTGGATATTCTCCCAAATAGCATAGCCATAAGGACGGTAAATGAACATACCCTTAATGGAAGAGTAGTCGATTAGTTGCGCCTTTTTGCACACATCGGTGAACCATTGGGCGAAGTCCACTTCCATATCGGTAATCTGTTCTACCTTTTTATCTTTCGCCATAATTTTTCATCCTCTCGGGTTTTCTTCGTTACATTCTATTATAGCACCATTGTCAAGGCTTTGCATAGGATGAGTTAAAGACTTTGGGAGGCTCGCCCATGGCAAATGTTACTTTGGATTTAGAACCTGCATTGGTTCTGTTTTACAGCCGCATCGCGTTAAGCGCCGGTACTACATTGGAGCAAGTGCTGACTGATGCCTTGTTTAAACTGGCAGGAGAACTGAGTTTAGAGGCACTGCAAAAATAGTATTTGTAATTTCGTCTTATTTTTGATATACTTGTCACACAAATAAGTGGGGGTACAAAAGGTGAAATCTATCCGAGATATATATAAAATCGGCAAAGGTCCTTCCTCTTCCCATACTATGGGACCGGAACGGGCTTCAAAACATTTCAAAAACGAATATCCCAATGCTGAGCGGTTTGAAGTTGTTCTTTACGGTTCTTTGAGCAAGACCGGTGTTGGACACGGAACAGACCGGGTAATTCAGGAAGTACTCTCCCCTGCGCCCACAGAAATCATTTTTTCCGACGCTGTATTGGAAAACAGCCATCCTAACACAATGGATCTGCGGGCGTTTAAAGGCGATACACTTTTAGGTGAACTGCGTATTGAGTCCATTGGCGGCGGTGACATTCGTGTTCCCGGTCAAACCCTTTTGGATTCCCAGGAGGTGTATCCGGAAAACTCTTTTGCAGAGATCGCCGATTTTTGCAAATGGCGTTACATCGATAAACTCAGTGACTATGTGGAACTGAACGAAGGTGAAGAGATCTGGGATTTCCTGATGAATGTATGGCAGACAATGAAGCAGGCCATCGCCGACGGTCTTTCTGCCGAAGGCATTTTGCCCGGCGGTCTGAAAGTGCAGCGGAAAGCCAAATATCTGAACGAACAACCGGAACAGGAACTGGTTCCCGGTATGATAGAGTTTAAGAAGATCGCTGCCTACGCCTACGCGGTAGCAGAGCAAAATGCAGACAATGGCACCATTGTTACCGCGCCTACCTGCGGCGCTTGCGGTGTTGTGCCTGCTGTTTTGAAATACGCCCAGGATACCCGGGGCTTTACCGATGAGCAGATCATCCGGGGGTTGGCGACAGCCGGTATTATCGGCAGTCTTACCAAGCGGAACGCCTCTATCTCCGGCGCAGAGTGTGGCTGTCAGGCAGAGATCGGCACAGCCTGCTCTATGGCAGCAGCAGCGCTGGCAGAACTTTACGAGCAGGATCTTGATCAGGTAGAATACGCCGCGGAAGTGGCGATGGAACATCATTTGGGTTTGACCTGTGATCCTATCTGCGGTCTTGTGCAGATCCCCTGTATTGAGAGAAATGCGGTAGCGGCGATGCGGGCAATGAATGCTTGCAACTTAAGTTTCTTCCTCACCGGCTCCAGAAATATCAGTTACGATATGGTTTGCCGGGCAATGCACGAAACGGGCATTAACTTAAACCACCGTTTCCGGGAGACCAGTGAAGGCGGACTCGCCAAGATCTACGCAAGAAAGAAATAACAAAAATCGGAGGAGCGATTGCTCCTCCGTTTTTATTCGCCCATCATTTTTAACAGTTTTTTACCGGCAGTATGCAGATACTGGCCATAGGCAAAGGCCTCTTCGTCCTGCATATGCTTAGTGGACACCTCAAAACTAAGGATCCCATCAAAGCCGATAGCAGAAAGACCATCCATCGTATCCTGCCAATCAATCGTGCCCACAAAGGGAGCCAGGTGATAGTCACCGGCGGCAAAGTTATCGTTAATATGGAGCATCTTAATCCGTGAACCTGCGGCTTTGATCGCCTCAGATTGAACATGTCCGGCGGCATGGGCGTGACCCGTATCCCAGCAGATGCCGATTTCCAGTTCATCCGCCTGACGGATGAGAGATTCCATATCTGCGCAATAGCGCTTCACTGAACCATCCAGGTAGCCAAGCCGCATATTCTCCAATGTTACCTTTACGCCTACTTTATTCGCGTATTCCACGATATTGGAGAGGTAGACTTTATTCTGCTCATAGGCAGCCTTTTCGCTGTATTCTGCAGCAGGCATTACCGGGGCAATGGGATGCACAACGGTGTAGTCTACACCCATGTGTTTTGTTACATCAATCGCATTTTTGATTGCCTCCTCGGAAGTGGAAAGAAACGGCAGATGGGATAACCGGAACGGCATAGCGATGTCGTTGGCATAACGGATAACCGCATCCAATTCCTTTCCGTGGGTATTCAGGTTCAGGTTGTTCTGTTCCAAAGAAAAGTTCACACAGTCGAAGCCTATGCGCTTATGCGCATCCAAGCCATAACAAATATATGAAACAAAGTCGTCCATTGGGGATTTAAAGCAGTTCAGCACCTGACAAATAGGCAGATTTTTCATAAAAAACTCCTTAATAAAGTCGAATTTCGTAAAGGTGAATGTTCTCGCATCCGTTGGTTTTCGTAAAGTTTACAGTTACAGTATCACATTCCACTGTTGGAAGAGAAAGGCTGTTGACACGTTGGTAATTATCGATTATCCGGGTAGTGTATACCTCTTTCCCGTTACGCCACAACTGAACGCAATAGTCTTTTACCAGTTCCGGTGGGATACCGATACGCTGCTGCTTTTGCCGTTTTCCATTTTGGGTCTGCTTGACAGAGTAGTTGAAATTGGTATCGAAGGTCAATCGGATCTGTGTCAGAACAGCAGGTGTGTGTAAAGAAATGGTAACTTTTTCACCGCCGGGAGCGATACCGTCAGAGATCCAGATGTTTTCTTCTCCCTTTTCCGGGCGGGTGATGCCGTTGGTAATATTTTTGCCGTCAAAACCTGTCTTTGCGGACGTGACAGTAATTTGAGCATTTTTTGCTTGATCCAGAGGGTCTTGGTTTCGAAGATTCGGGATATAGCAATCCTCTTTTAGAAGTATCTGCTGAAGTTCTCCAATATAGGGCAGCAGGTCCCTGGGTGTACAGTTTTTGTGAATGCACATTGCCGCTGCAGTACCCACAGCCTGACCGCCAATGGCGCAGGTTCCCATCACACGGGTAGAGCCCATCGCCATTTTTGTGGCGCTGATATTCCGACCAGCCATCATCAGATTTCGGATATTCTTGGAATAGTAGGAGCGGTAAGGTATGGTATATGCGCCCTCGAAATCGTAAACTTCCGTTGGCCGTTTGTCAAAATCGTAAAGGCCTCTGGGCGCATGGATGTCCATAGGCCAGCCGCCGTAGGCAACGGCATCTTCAAATTGGCGGTTTTCCAAAACATCGTTTTCGTTCAGCAGATAATCGCCCACCAGACGGCGACTTTCTCGCATTCCAGGCAACATCCCCACCCATTCCAGGTCATAGTTTTCTGCGCCATGGTCACCGCCATTTTTCAGATGATCCCACACACCGTATACACAGGCTATCAATTCATCCCGTATCTGCTCATATTCATCAATGATATCCTCGCCCTCGCCGGAGAGTTCGATCCACCAGTAACCGGTATCGATGGTTGCAGAGCCAAAGGAGGTAATATGTAAGTAGGCATCGCTGACTCCCTCTTTGTTTTTGGTGTTGGCGTGGGTGCGGTATTTCAGTTGTTCTTCCGTAAATGTATAGGCAAAATCCGGTCGTTTGAAGTTAACAGAATGCCCCCGGTCAACTGCTTTGAATAGCAACGAGTTGCCCATACGGTTGTTGTTGGGTTCGACAGGGGCGTGAGGCTCGTTAAACTCTGCTCTCCCCTCGCTGCCTGTGCGGTATTCTGCTCCGGCCAAGTATCCTAAAGTGCCGTTTCCGGTAGCATCAACAAACAAGTCCCCAGAGATATTGTAGCGTGTTTCTGTAGTTTGCTGATAGGCAGTGATGCTCTTGATCACACCATTCTCTACCACACAATCATCCATAGCAGCATTCATAATAGTGGTGAGATTTTTCTGCTTTTTCACCATTTCAAACATAACGGTGTCCCAAATGGAGTAGTTAAAATAATCGTTGCGGCTTTTATTTTCCAGCATCATCTCATACAAGATGCCGCCTTCCTCCAGTTCAGGCTTTGCCATATTGGCAGATGCACCGCACACATGCATACGAATCTCACCGGAGGCGTTGCCGCCAAACACTGGTCTGGCATGCACAAGGGCCGTTTTTACTCCGTGACGGGCAGCGGCAATGGCTGCGCACATACCGGACAGACCTCCACCTACCACAACCACATCATATGCTTGATTTTTTGTTTTTACAGAGCGCTGCATACCTTGTCTCCTTTGAACTTATAACCTATAAACAAAGTATATGTTAAAACCCTCGACTTTGCAAGAAAAAAATCGGATGGAAAACTCCATCCGATTTTTATATATTAAAGCGCTTTATTGTTCAGACGCTCGCCCACTGCTCCACCGGGGTGGATCAGAGCAAACTGTTCTGCCTGATAGCCGGTATGCTCAATGATCGCTGCCTGCAGAGAGTGGAAGATCATACACAGGGCAGTAGAACTGGTAGTACCCTGGGCATTCCACTTGTCGGTTTCCCGATTAACATACTGCTTCAGCACCACATCTGCAGCCTTTGCCAAGGGAGATTCCAGATTCTCCGTAATGGTGATGATGGAAACGCCTTTTGCTTTGCAGATGTCCACAATGGGCAGAAGTTCTTTCGTCTTGCCGCCACGGGATGCAAACACCATTACATCGCCCTTCTGCAAATAGCCGGTCGCGCCGTGAACGGCCTCAGCGGGGCTGATAAAACGGGCAGGCCGCTCAATGCAACACATCAGATGGGCAAAATGCTGGCACATAATACCGGAGTGACCGCTGCCGGCTGCGCCGATACGGGGCGCTGCGCTGAGCAGTTCCACTGCTTTAGATAACTGATCGTTATCCACATAAGACAGCATCTTATCGATACACTCGGATTCGATCGCATACGCATTTCTGGCAGCAGCCAGTGCTTCTTTCGAGACCATATTACACTCTGCCTTCCAACTGGATGTCGTAGTGCAGGTCGTATGCCTTCTCCTCGGGAGTGAACTTACGCAGGGTGTTGATAACAGCGCCGTCCTTCCACTTACGGCAGCCAACATCCTCAGTGGTACCCATAACGGTAACGTTAGCCTGGCGGCGGCGGTTACGAACATGGTCCCAG
>JAZQBF010000056.1:0-7175 GCA_045545615.1 Faecousia sp. | reverse complement strand
GGCCGCCGTGCCGCCTTGCATTTTTGATCAAGGATTGAGGCAAGCGCCGGAGGCGTTGAACCGATAGGTCTTAGTGCCAATCTTTACAGAGCCGGTTGCCATTGCGCCGCTGGCGTTGAAATAGTACCAGGTACTGCCTAATTTCAGCCAGCCAGTCTGCATAGCGCCGCCACTTTGGAAGTAGTACCAAACGCTGCCGATCTTCTGCCAACCGGTAACCATCGCGCCGGAAGTGTTAAAGTAATACCACTTGCCGCCTACCTGCGCCCAACCGGTGACCATCGCACCGGAAGACGCAAAGTAATACCACTTACCGCCTACCTGCGCCCAGCCGGTGGCCATCGCACCGGAGGCGTTAAAGAAATACCAGCGATCAACTTTTTCTCCAAATGTTTTGCTGTTATACAGTTCTTTCAGTTCAGTCTTAACAACCTCATAACTGTGACCTTCATAATAATTAAAGATTTCAGCCTCACCTTCACAGTAGTTTGCAATAATGTTATAGTATTCGGTTTCGGATACAGGCTGTCCTTCCCAAGTATAATCGTAGCCAACAATCTCACCGCCGCTAATCACTTCTTCAAAATGACCAGATGCAATCGCCTTTATTTCGCCGTTTTGTACACCATATATGGTGTTGTGGTAATAACCCATCCGTCCGCCGGTGGTTAAAACGACACCATTGCTGTAAATTGCACAATGCTCACCTATAGAACTGTTTTTTACAGATCCATTGTGATAATAATAGACTTGAATGCCACCGGCAGTCGAACCGGTACAGATCAACAATTCCGGAATACCATTATTATCAATGTCACAATAGGCATATTTCACGCCGTATGTCACATATTCATCCATAATTTCGGTATATGCTCCATACCAGTTGACGGGTTTGCTAACAGGCAGATTTACCCAACCAGTTGCCATACCGCCGGCGGGTTGGAAATAGTACCAAACGCTGCCCACCTTCTGCCAACCGGTAGCCATAGCGCCGCTGCTTTGGAGATAATACCAGGTATTGCCGCTTTTTAACCACCCGGTCTGCATAACACCGCTTGCATTAAAATAGTACCAGATGTTGCCCACTTGCGCCCAACCGGTCGCCATCGCGCCGGATGGTTTCAAGTAGTACCAGGTGTTGCCCTCTTTCAGCCAACCGGTGCACATCACACCAGATGCGTTCATATAATACCAGGTTTTGCCATACAGCACCCACCCTGTTGCCTTAACGCCATTTATATTGTAGTACCACTTGCCGCCGTCTAAGACCCAGCCATTAAGTTTTTGCAGTTTTGTGCCGGGATCTATAACGGTATCTGTCGCAACGCAGTAATCACACTTGGCGGTCTTTGTGCCATCGGTATCGTATGTAGCATCATCATTGCTTACATAGTCAGTAAAACTATGCAAGCCTTTATTGAATACCCAAACAGCATTCAATAAATTGTTATTCTCCATACTAACAGAAACTTTTTCCCACTGGCACTTCGTTCCTGAATATATGACATTAGAAAGATTAGTGCAGTCTGCAAAAGCCTCTTCGTCAATGGTAGTAACACTATCTGGAATGGTAATGCTCTGCAAGTTTTCGCAGTATCTGAATGCTCGCCAGGCTATAGTCGTGACACTGTCTGGAAGGGTGATACACGTCAACCTTCTGCAAAATGAGAACGCATAATCGCCAATGATAATTACACTGTCACCGATGGTCACATTTTGCAAACTGGTGCAATCATAAAATGCAGCAAAACCGATGCCAGTAACACTATCGCCGATGATTACGCTTTGTAAATTAGAACTGTGTTCGAATACATATTCACCAATGGTGGTGACGCTGTCCGGGATGGTCACGCTCTGCAGATTGTCGCAGTTAAAGAACGCATAATCGCCAATGGTTGTGACGGGATAGCCGCCGAGGGTATCAGGGATGACCAAATCTGTGGCAGAGCCGGTGTAGCCGGTAATGGTTATCTCGCCGTTTTCTACAAAGTAAGTGTAGTTGGTAACATTAGGGTCTTCCAGATCGAGGAAATGAACAGAAGCGTTTTGTAGATAGTCGTTACCATAATCCACAGATATGGAACCCCATTGGCTTTCCGTTCCGCCATAATAAACGTTCGTCAGATTATAGCAGTAATAGAATGCATTCTCACCAACATAAGTCACATTATCCGGGATTGTTACTGTAGTCAAACTTTCACAGTAATAGAATGTACCCTCGTAAATGGCAGAGACACTGTCAGGAATCGTCACAGAGACCAAGTGAATACAGCCAGCGAAGGCATCAACGCCAATTTTCGTAATGCTATTTGGTATGGTTATAGAAACAAGATTGGAACATCCATAAAACGCACCTTCACCGATAATGCTTACACTGTCGGGGATATTCACCGTGGTCAGGTTATCGCAGGAAAGAAACATCCATTCACCAAGTTTGGTCACAGGGCAGCCTCCCAGAGCAGCAGGAATGGTAATATCTGATGCTGTGCCGGTGTAGCCGGTGATGGTGGCTTCGCCGTTGGATACGGTGTATTCAAAATCGCCGTAGGTTGCTGCGCTGGCGGTTGTAGGCAACAGGAACAGGCAAAGGAGCACCACGGCAAACGCCAAGTACAGATTTGTCAGTATTCTTCCGGTTTTCATAGTGTTCTCTCCTTTGGGTTAAAGATAAATTTATTATAAAAATTAAGGAAAAGAATGTCAAGGGCACGGCAAATCCCCTCTCCCGGGGAGAGGGTGCCCCGGAGGGGCGGGAGTGGAATGCGGGCAACAAATAGTTTGGAATATTTTAAGACTTATAGAAATGTTGAGATCTCGCCGTTCCACCCCCGTCTGCTTTGCAGACACCCCCTCCCCGGGAGGGGGTATTGGGAAAAACGGATTCTTCGACTTTGCGGCAAAGCCGCTCCGCTCAGAATGACACAATTATTTGCGTTGTGTGTTTTTGTGTCATCCTGAGCGACCCTGAGCGTAGTCGAAGGGGAGTCGAAGGATCTTTTCCGCCGAGATAGACGCACTGCGAAGATTCTTCGGCGCGCTGCGCTTGCTCAGAATGACGCAGAAAAACGAAAGTTACCGAGGGATATAGGAAAAGGGTGGTTGACTTTCCGGGGATATATGGTACAATGAGAGAAAAATGTTCACGAAATTCTAAGAAGGTGAAATTTATGAACAGACAAGATATGGATATACTGGCATCTTTGCGGACAAAACCCTATACCACCCAGCGGGCGCTGACCCAGGACAGCGGGTATTCTTTGGGCGGCGTTAACCGCAGCCTGCAAAATCTGACAGAGGCGGGGTATTTGAATGACCGCCGGGAACTGACAGCCAAGGCAAAGGCGGAATTTGACCGCTGCAAGCCGAAAAATGCGGTGATCCTTGCCGCCGGTTTCGGTATGCGGATGGTGCCCATCAATATGGAAAGTCCCAAGGCGCTGGTGGAAGTAAAGGGTCAGCGGCTGATCGACCGGCTGATCTGCCAACTCCACGAGGCGGGCGTCACAGACATTACTGTGGTCGTGGGCTTTATGAAAGAGAAATTTGAATATCTGATCGACACCTACGGTGTAGAACTGAAAGTCAACCCGGACTACGCCGGCAAGAACAATCTGCACTCTTTGCTGTTGGCGAAGAACAAACTCTCCAACACCTATATCGTGCCCTGCGATGTTTGGTGTAAGGAAAACCCCTTCCGCCGGGAAGAACTTTACAGTTGGTATATGGTCACCGACAACATTGACCCGGAGAGTACCGTCCGTGTGAACCGGAAACTGGAACTGGTAAATGCCACAGATATGCACCCCGGCAATCAGATGATCGGCATCAGTTACCTGCTGGCAGAGGAAAGCACCCCTGTTGTTCAAAGACTTACGGAACTGGCAGCCAAAGAAGAGGGCGACGATCTTTTCTGGGAAGCGGCGCTTTTTGGCAAGAAAGGCGTTTGCGTAGAGGCGCGGGTGGTTTCTAAAGAAGATGCGGTGGAGATCAACACCTATGAGCAACTGCGGGAACTGGACAGCGGTTCTTCCCATCTGAACACCGATGCCATTGCCACCATCGGAAAGGCGATGTCGGTGAAACCGGAGCAGATCACAGAAATTACTGTGCTGAAAAAGGGTATGACCAACCGGTCGTTCCTCTTTAATTGCAAGGGTAAAAAGTATATTATGCGCATCCCCGGCGAGGGCACGGATCAACTGATCAACCGCCGGGAAGAGGCGGCGGTGTACAGCCAGTTAAAGGGCAAAGATATCTGCGACGATATTGTTTATATGAACCCGGAAAACGGCTACAAGATCACCGCTTATTTAGAGGGTGCCCGGGTCTGCGACCCGGATGATGTGGAAGATCTGACCCGGTGTATGGAAAAACTCCGTTCTTTCCATAAGCAGGGTTTAAAAGTGGCGCATACCTTTGATATTTTCCGCCAAATCGAGTTTTACGAGAGTTTGTGGAACGGCGCGCCTTCGGTTTTTGAAGACTACCAAAAGACCAAAGAGCAAGTGTTCTCGCTGATTCCATATATTGAAAAGCACCGGCTTCCCTATGTGCTGACCCATATTGATGCAGTGCCGGATAATTTTCTGTTTGTGGGAGATGAGATCCGCCTGATCGACTGGGAGTATGCCGGTATGCAGGATCCCCATGTGGATATTGCTATGTTCTGCATCTACTCTATGTATGACAATGGGCAGGTGGAGCGGCTGATCGATCTTTACTTCCCGGAAGGGTGCAAACCCGAAGACCGGATCAAGATCTACTGCTACATTGCCGCCTGCGGACTTTTGTGGAGCAACTGGTGTGAATACAAGCGGCAGTTGGGCGTAGAGTTTGGCGAATATTCTCTGCGGCAATACCGTTTTGCCAAAGACTATTATCGGATCGCGATCCGGGAAATGGAGGACACCCGTGCATAAAGTAAAACGCGCCATTATTATGGCTGCCGGTATGGGCAACCGGATGCGCCCGGTAACGCTGACCACACCCAAACCCATGATCCGGGTGAACGGCGTGCGGATGATCGATTCGGTGATCCGGGGTCTGCACCAAAATGGCATTTATGAGATCTATGTGGTGGTGGGCTACCTGAAAGAGCAGTTTCAGGTGCTGACGCAGGATTATCCGGATGTAAAACTGATCGAAAACCCCTACTATGATACCTGCAACAACATTTCCTCTTTATATGTGGCAAGGGAACATCTGTCTGATGCGATCATTTTGGACGGCGACCAGATCATATACAATCCTGAGATCCTGGCGCCGGAATTTGAGCGTTCCGGCTACAACGGTGTCTGGACAGACAGCCATACCGAGGAATGGCTGATGACCGTGGAAAATGGCATCGTAACAGCCTGCAGCCGCACCGGCGGCGAAAAAGGCTGGCAACTTTACAGCATATCCCGCTGGAGCGATGAAGACGGCAAAAAACTTGCCCGCCATCTGGAGATCCAGTTCGAGGAAAAGAAGAACCGGCAGATCTACTGGGATGATGTGGCGCTGTTCTGCTATCCGGACCAATACGCTTTGGGCGTGCGGGAAATGAAAAAAGAAGACATTGTGGAGATCGACGGCTATGACGAATTGGTCGCCATCGATCCATCTTATAGAATGTAAAGGAGAGAAACAAAATGGAGAAGCAAACATTAAAGTCCCAAAAGGGTAAGATCGACTGGATCATTACCCTGGTGCCGCTGATATTGATCGTAGGGTTATGCCTGCTGTTCTTCCTGGTTCCGGAGCAGTCGGCGAATGCTACCAATGTACTCTTTACACTCTTTGGCGATACCATGGGTGCGTTTTATATCGTGCTGGGTCTGGGCATTTTCCTGGTGGCGATGTTCCTGGCGTTTTCCAAGTACGGCAACATCGTGCTGGGCGGTCAGGATGAAAAACCCAAGTATTCTTTCTTTGCCTGGGGCAGTATGATGTTCACCGCCGGTCTGGCTGCGGACATTTTGTTCTACTCTTTCTCTGAGTGGATCTATTACGCCACCGACCCCTATGTTGGCAGCCTTGGCGATGTGGAAAAATGGTCCGGCGTATATCCGCTGTTTCACTGGAGTTTGATCCCCTGGGCATTCTATTTGGTGCTGGCTGTGGCTTTCGGCTTTATGCTCCATGTGCGTAAGCGGGAGCGCCAGAAGTATTCCGAGGCTTGCCGCCCCATTTTGGGCAAGCATACCGACGGCATTGCCGGTCGGATCATCGATCTGCTGGCTACTTTTGCACTGCTGGCAGGTACTGCCACCACTTTCAGCCTGGCAACGCCTTTGATGGCGCAGATCATACTGGAACTGTTTGGTCTCAGCATCAATCCGGTGATCGTGAATGTGGCGATCCTGGTTGCCACCTGCGCCGTTTACACATACGCCCTGCTCCACGGCATCAAGGGCATCGGTATTTTGGCAAAGGCTTGTGTGTGGCTGTTCTTCGGTATGCTGGGCTACGTACTGCTGTTCAGCGGTCAGACCCGCTATATTATCGAAACCGGTATTTCTTCTCTGGGCACTATGGTGCAGAATTTCTTTGAACTCGCCACCTACACCGACCCCCACCGGGCAACTTCCTTCCCCCAGACCTGGACCATTTTCTACTGGGCATACTGGATCACCTGGTGCGTGGCAACGCCTTTCTTTATCGGCTCTATCTCCAAGGGCAGAACTGTTCGCCAGACCATTCTGGGCGGCTTTGCCTTCGGCGTTGGTTCTACTTTGCTCAGTTTCATTATTTTGGGCAACTATTCCATGGGCGCTCAGTTCAGCGGCCTGCACGATTTCATCGCCCAGTATAACGATTCCGGCTACGATCTTTACGGCGTGATCATCGCTATGATAAAGTCCATGCCCGGCGGCGTGGTGGTCATGGCGGTGGTGCTGATCACTATGATGCTGTTCTATGCAACCTCTTTTGACTCCATCGCCATGATCGGCGCTTGCTACAGTTACAAGCGTCTGGGCGAAGGGGAGCAGCCCCACAAGATGATCCAGTTTATGTGGTGCATTTTGCTGATCCTGCTGCCCATCGCGCTGCTGTTTGCAGAGAGTTCTATGGAAACTTTGAAATCTGTGGCGATCATTGCCGCTTTCCCCATCGGTTTCGTGCTGATCTTGATCGTGGCAAGTTTCTTCAAAGACGCAAAAAAATTCCTGCAAGAACTGAAAGAGAATAAATAA
>JAZQBF010000055.1:0-2640 GCA_045545615.1 Faecousia sp. | reverse complement strand
CGGCATTACACCGTCAATGTCAAGGAAAGGTAATCCTTATGACAATGCAATGGCGGAAAATTTCTTCTCCATCCTCAAAACAGAGTGTATCTACCGGCACAAGCCCAAGACTTTCTGTGAAGCTAATAAACTGATAGACAGGTACATTCATTTCTACAACTACGAGCGCATCCAGAATAAAACTGGAGTGGCGCCGCTAACGCTGCGCCACTCCGCATAAAACTTAATATTTCCTACATAGGGGCTTTTTGTGCTGTCCGCACAAACTGGGGCAGTACATTAAACCGACGGGGTTTCAATCTTCCTGATTCCAGTTTCCCTCTTCGAAGTCGTCGAAGATACGGTCTGAATGGATATAGCGGCGGAACAATTCTACAAATTCCGTTTTTGTAGATACATTTGCCAGTGTATACAGTTTTTTCATACGGTAGCGGCCGGTGCTGACAGAGATCGCCTGCTCCTCTGCGATTTTTTCCATACTCTTGCCGTTTACCAGTCCCTGGATGATCTGCATATCCAGTTTGGTGCATTGGTGCAGGCAACTGACCAATGCCCGGGCACGGTCTTCCGCATCGTCACTTAACTCCGCTAATGGCGGGATCTCCCCTGCGTAGGAAGTGGTGAGGGAATTGGTGGGCAGAGCGGCATTTGCCGTACTGCCTCTGGGGCGCAGTTCGCAGGCAACGGTGATCACAATGGAGGCAAGACGGGGATTGGTGCACAGTTGTTTCCAAATGTAAAACGCCTGCTCGCCGGTCTCCTCATAAGCGCGGGTAGCGCTGGTAAGTGTCGGCTGGGTATAGCGGCACAAGATCGTATCGCCTAAGCCAGCAACAAACAGATCCTCCGGCACTTTGATGCCGTGGGCTTTGGCATAGCACAGAACATTGGCGGCAATAAAATCGTTAGCGCACAATACGCCCTGGTAATTGCGAATATTTTCAAAAAAATGCTTTTCCGGCAAAGTGCCTGCCTCTGTTCCCAAATAGACATCTTCCTGCCCTACCGGCAGTCCCAATTGGGTAGCGATCGCCAGGAATGCATCCTTTTTTGCCATATCGTTGCTGGAGGTGGTGTAAAGTCCCGCCATTGCCAATTTTGTTCTGCCGTTTTGGACAAAGTAATTGACCAGCGCCTCAATGGCAGCGCTGTTGCCGTACATCGTACCGCTGACATTTTCGCCGAATTTGCCGGGCATAGAGCCGATCAAAATGGGGCGAATGTTCTGGCGGCGGCACTGGGCGATGGTCGCGGCAGTCCATTCTGCGCCGGTACTGACCAAGACCATAGCGGTGGGCATCTGTTCCGGGTCTAATTCCTCAAAACTGTTGATCTGGCACACAGTACGCTTTTGCCGGGCGGCTGCCCGACGCAAGCCTTCCAGGCTGCGGGCGTGCCAAATGGGTGTGATGTAAGAACGCTCTACCATCACATAAACTTTCAGTTCTGACACCGCTTTTCACCTCCCGGCATTTGCTTTAAATAGTATACCACAACCGCAAAAAATTGCAATGCTAAATCCTTTTTCCGTTTTTTCCTTATGTTTTTAATAATAATTTACAGAAATTTCTCAGTTTTCAAAAAAATTATATTGCAGTATAAAAAATGCCGTGTTATAATTTTCACAGTTGTAATGATTTTACAAATATCCAATCTGCCCCATTATTCTAAGGAGTGTTACTTATGAAAAAAGTACTGAGCATTTTCTTGATCCTTTCCCTGTGTGCAACGCTGTTTGCCTGCGGCGCAAAAATCACCGCAGAACCCAATGAAACCACAGCCACCACAGAAGGAACCACCGCTCCCGTCAGCGAGCCTACCACCGTTGTTTGGGAAGAAGATTTCCTTAACGAGGACGAGTATTACTTCGAAGAGGAAGAAGAATACTACGAAGAAGAATACTACGAGGAAGAAGAATACTACGAAGAAGAAACTTTCCCGGAAGAGGAATTCTTTGAGGAGACCGAATCCACTGCAGCCGCTGAATAAAATATTACAGCCGCAATTCTATCTCTCTGCCTGAAATATCCGTTGATAACGACCGGAAGAAGACTTTCGGTCGTTTCTTTTATCTGTCATTTGCTTGACTATTGGTTTTCATTACTGTAAAATAAACGCGTTAAAAC
This sequence comes from Faecousia sp., assembly GCA_045545615.1. GTDB lineage: Bacteria > Bacillota > Clostridia > Oscillospirales > Oscillospiraceae > Faecousia. The sequence goes on along the minus strand of JAZQBF010000055.1, from coordinate 514 downwards.
AACAAGCAAAGAAGGTGCGCTATGGCTCATATCGATATTGCGAAAATGGACAGAAACTTTGCTGTTGAGGCTACTGTTCAGCGGAAGGGATTGATTTTCCACGATCCACGAGAACATCCTTTTGCGCTGTACGGCTTGTTCTATAAGGATGGAATGTATCGGAGAATGCCGGAAGATGTGGCAAAGTCGGTCAGCGAGTTTGTAGGTCTTCAGCACACTTACTGCGCCGGCGGCAGAGTGCGCTTTATAACAGACAGTCCCTACATTGCCATCCACGCAGAATTTGGACGCGCCTGCAAATTATCGCACTTCCCCCTCACCGGTTCAAGAGGATTTGACCTATATCAAGATGGCAAGTACCGGAAAACCTTTGTACCGCCCTGGTATGAAGAGGCGGGCTTTGAGAGCATTTACGATGTGCAGGAGACGGGTATGCACGAATACTTACTGCATTTTCCCACCTACTCGGAAATGCCCGCTTTTTATATCGGTCTTGCAGAAGGTTGCAACATAC
>JAZQBF010000054.1:0-9725 GCA_045545615.1 Faecousia sp. | reverse complement strand
CCTCTGCCCAACAGGGCAGAGGCGCTTTACTGATTCGCAAAAGTTTATCTATTCTATTTCAGGAATTCTTCTGCATTTTCTTTGGTAACAGTCGCGTGGTTTACATAACTTTGCTTTTGTGCTGCGGGTTGGATCAAAAGTTCTTGCAGCAATGCCGCCATTTTCTGGGCCTGGTTGCTGAAATCGCACAAAACCGTACCGGATATCTGCCCTGCTTTGATCTGCTCCAGGGCTTTGGCGCTGCCGTCGGCGCCTATAAGATAAATGTCCTTGCCCACCGTGCGGCCGCCGTCCAAAACAGCATCCATCGCACCCAACGCGATGGTATCGTTTGCGCAGATGACCACTTCGATGTCCTTGCCATAGTTGGCAAGGAGTTTCCCTAAAGTCTCTTTCGCTGCCGCCCGGTTATCACCGGAGGAGGCATCGTTGAGCAAAGAAACTGCAATACTCTCTTTCATTGTGTCCACTGCGCCCTGAACACGGCGGCTTGTGGCGGTGCTGTCCTGACTGTCCCGGAGAACCACATAGGAAATAATACCGTCACCGTTTATATCGCTTTTTTGCTCTTGTTCTAAAATCAACTGCCCCTGGAGTTTGCCTACCTCTGCTGCGTTGCAGCCTACATACGCCACACGATCCCACATATCCAGGATCTCCTGCGCCGGTTCTTTTTCAATGAAGACCAGCGGCACATGATTTTCCTTTGCCTGCTGCACCAGGTTTGCCGTGGAATCCGGCATCACCGGGCACAAAAGCGCGCCGTGGCATTTTCCCTCCAAAAACTCGGCAAACTGCTGGTTTTGGGTTGCCTGGTCGCCATTTGCATCATAAACCTTAACTGCAAAATTATTTCTTTCCAGTTGGTCGGCAATTTGGGCGACAAGGGTCTTTTCCTGCTCTGTTCTGCCGTCGCTCATAAAGACGCCGATCACCTGTGGACCATCTTCTTTATTGTTTTTTCCCAGCAGCAATCCCACAACGATCGCTGCGACCACCACCAGCGCAAGGGTGCCGATGATGAGGTATTTCCGATTGATCTTCACGGGCAGATGCCCCCTTTTCATTTTTTGCGTAAACGGCGCAGGATCACCCGTGTCTTTCTCCGCAGGCGGAACAACATCCACCTGGGCCACCGGGTCCAATGCCAAAGTCTTGTATAGATCAGATAGCCGGGATCTTTGGCGCTGATCTGCTTTCCCTGCCGGGAGAAGGCTGTTACCACCGCGATCACCTGATCGTGACGGATACCCGGTTCGTATTCATACTGGTTGTCCCCAATGCAGGTATAGGTTTCCCCTACTTTGGTGATCCGATGCAAAACATAAGCGCCATCGTCTCTTTGGTATAGCGGTATATCGTATTTTTTCAGTTTACCCGTTACCGGAGAGAGTGTCACCGCATCTTTTCCCTGGCGCAGCATTGGCAGCATACTGATGCCCCGGGGCGAAAAGCGCACACTTTGACCGAGGCTTAAAGACTCCTGCATCAGCGGCACGATCTGCGCCATGCGAAAACTCCGTTCTTCCACAGCGTTTTCCTCCGTTTAATACAGATTTTCCTCATTATACCAAATAATCATAAAACCCGCAAGTCTATCTTGTTTGTTTCCCGATTTGATCTTTTACCCGCCTTAAAAATCGTGGCAATTTATTGACATCTCCCCATTTTTCCTTTACACTTAAATTAGAATTTTAATGGAGGTGTTTCTATGAAAAAACTGCTGTGCATTCTTGTGGCGCTGGCTATCATTCTCTCCACGATGTCCGGCTGCGTACCTTTGCTGCAACTATTTACCCGTCCTATCATATTGAACACAGACATAACCAAGGAAACCCTCTCGGAGACCACCGAGGGCACTACCCCGGAAGAAACCGCATCTTCCCAAGAGGAGATGTCCCTTACCCTCAAAGAGGCGCAACTGGAATATGACCTGAAACCGGAGGATTTTGACGCCTTTGAAAAAGCCCTCGGGGATTTTGAAATTTCCGCCACATCTTTAACCGATCCAGATGAGATCGACCGGCTCTACACCCAGTTGGAAGATCAGTATGACTATCTGGACGCCCAGGTGAGTATTTCCACCATTTTATACTACAGCGATCTTACCGACAAGGCCGCCAGTGATCGGTATTTGGCAGACACCAAAGCCCTGACCGAGATCGATGATGCTTATTTGGCAACTATGCGGCGGATCTACAACGGCGACTACGCCGCAAAAGATGTTATTTTTGAAGACTGGTCCGACCTGGAAATTCAGATCCTGCAAGCCTACACCGATGAGGTGATGGCGCTGAAACAGCGCAATACGGAGATCGAAGTTGCTTACCAGGATCTGCAAAACGACCCGGAACTGAACACCAAAATGGTCCCCCTGTATCTGGAGCAGGTGCAAAACAACAACCGCCTCGCCCAGTTATACGGCTACGATAATTATTACGAATATGCCTACGAAGTGGGATATGACCGGGATTACGGCAGCGAGCAAGTGGACGATATGCGGGCATACGCCGCTCAGTACCTGATCCCCACTATGGAAAACGCGCTGGCATCTTTCAGCGAATCCTTCCAGAATCTGACTGACAAAGAACAAACAGCGATGATGGAATATGAATACGCCGCTTTTACCGAGATCAGCACGCCCTATCTTACCGATTATCTGGAGACTTTGCCTCAGCAGACCAAAAAAGATATGCTGAGTATGTTCAACGGAAATATTGTCCTCCGGGACAACATGGAATCGGCTATGGAAAATGCATTTACCACCCATATCGGACCGGACCGGACAGTCTGTTTCTTCGGCCCCGGGTGCAGTACGGTGCTGACTGTGGTTCACGAGGTAGGTCACTACTACGCCTGCCAGTATGCCTCGCTGTACGACATCCCCCTGGATCTTGCTGAGATCCACTCCCAGGGCAATGAATGGCTGTTTAATGCATTTTTAGAATGGCAAATGAGCGACAATCTGTATAATGCCATTACAGATTATAAAGTATTTAACGACCTTGCCATTGTGATCATCAGTTTGGCAGTGGATGCCTTTGAGGAAAAAGTTTACACCCACCCCGACCCCGGCAGCCTCACCGGCGCAGATCTGGATAAAATGATGGAGGAAGTGTGCCAGGAATTCGGCGGCATTTCCTATATCAACGAAAACCTTACCGATATTCAGACTTATTGGCGAATGGTCGTGGTGGAGCAGCCTGTGTATTATGTCAGTTACGCAGTTTCTGCGATCCCCGCGCTGGATCTGTATACCGTTGCCCAGGAAGATTATGACCAGGCAGTTGAATGTTATGTAAACCTTGTTGAAAATTCCGACCTGGAAGAAGGTTTCCAGGAAAACCTTGCCTCTGCCGGGGTCAATAACCCCTTTGAAGAGGACACTTATCAGCAGATCTATCAACTCTACGACGAAAAGAGGTAACCGCTTTGCCCGGACTTGGAACACTTATTAACTGCGCCTGCATATTGCTCGGCGGCATTTTCGGTATGCTGTTCGGCAGATTTATCAAACCCAAAATACAAGACGCCTTAACAAAAGTCTGCGGCATCAGCGTGCTGTTTATCGGCATCTCCGGTGCATTGGAAGGTATGCTCCGGGTCACCGGAGAAAAGGTGTCCGGCATCAATGGGTTGCTGCTGGTGGGCTGTCTTGCTCTGGGTACATTGGCAGGAGAACTGCTGAACATTGAAGGGGCTTTTGAGCGGTTCGGCGCTTGGCTGAAAGAAAAAACCGGCAACGCTAAAGACGCCGGATTCGTCAACGCCTTTGTCAGCGCCTCTTTGACCGTGTGCATCGGCGCTATGGCGATCGTAGGTGCGCTCCAGGACGGTCTTGCGGGCAACTACACCACCCTTGCCACCAAGGGCATCTTGGACCTGATCATTATTTTGGTAATGACCTGCGCTTTGGGAAAGGGTTGTATCTTCTCTGCCATTCCCGTGGCGATTTTACAAGGCGGTGTCACCTTGCTGTCCGGTCTGCTGCGTCCTGTTATGACGGATGTTGCCCTGTCCAATCTCTCGATGGTAGGTTCTGTTCTGATCTTCTGTGTCGGACTGAATCTGATATGGGGTAAAAAAGTCCGGGTAGCCAATATGCTCCCGGCGGTGGTCTTCGCTGTGGTCGCCGCCTTTCTCCCTCTTTAAACAGAAAAAGCACTGCCTACCGGCAGTGCTTTTTAGTCTATTGGGGTAAAAATAAATTTCTGCGTCAATCCCGTTTCCACGGCAAACACCGTCACCGTGCCATCGACTTTCTTGTCAACAGAGATCTCTATTTGGGACTTTTTCAAAAAATTGCGCACATATATAACCGGGTCATCCGTTTCCACCTCGTCAATGAACACATCCCGCATTTGATTGTTTCTGCAAAGATTCGGGATCTCCCGCACCAATTCGTATAACACACTATCCACTCCTCGTAAATCAGTATACTCCATTTTTTGCCTTTTGATAAGAGCAAGCAGATACACTGTTGCATTTGGCGCGTATCCCACTGAAATCTTCAACGGGAATCCTTATAGTTCTTTATTCCAGAATCAATCTGCCGAAATGCTCAGGGCTATGGAAGGAGCATTCCATAGGAATGGGATTCCACGTCAGGAAATGGGGCACTTCCGTCTTATCTCCGCACTTGTAGCAGTTGCCGTAGAACTGCAAACCGGATTCAGGCTTAAAGTCCCGGAAGAAGTTCTGAATGAACCCGAAAGGAACAAAATAGGTAATTTCCCAGCCGTCTTCCGAAAAACGCACAACCGGCTTGAATGTTTCCATATGGTCGGGAAGAATCAGCCGGGTAATATTGGGTTTTCCCATACTGTAACCCAGGAACAAGGCACAGTTGGGATTGAACTCAAAGTTAAAATAGTGCATATCCTCAGTAGGACGGAGGAAAAATTCCAGGCAACTGTCCTCCCAAATGGGGTCCAGTTTTTCGGTCAGTTCTTTGCGGATGTTCTTCTCCTTACAGGACAGATGGACGAAGATGCCCGCATCATCCCAGCAAAGTTGCGCCTGAGCCGTTATGTTATGCTCCACTTCCTTTTTCTGATAATCAATTTGCATAACGGGAATTTTGCTCCAGTCCGGTAGACCGTCTACACGCCTCAGTACATATTCTTTCATTAGATCGCCTTCATCTGTTAAAGTTTATTTCATTTCAGCCAACATCTTTTTGGCTTCCTCGATAATGATCTCAGCAACGCCGGCCTTGAATCGGGAAGTCTTCGCTTCGTAGCCGCCCTCGTCGTAGGCAGACTGCATGGGGAAGTAGCCCATATAGCCGTTGGTGATACAGCAAGGCAGAATCAAATCCCAGCCCTCGGCTTTCTTGATCTCCACACCGATGTCGGTGAAGGGCTCGCCGGGGATACCCACCAGAGCCACCGGGCCGATTTTCAAACCGGTCAGATTCATCTGGAAACTTTCAGGGCCGTTTTCCAACTGACACATACGGATCGCCTCGGCAACCACGGTAGTCAGTTGCATAGCCTTGTAGGGAATCTCGTCGTCACGACCCTCTTCGTGAAGCTGCTTATACTTTTTGGCAAGGGGCATATCCTCGGGCTTGGGCATATTGGAGGGAATTTCGATCACCTTTTCGGTGATATTGATATCGTCCACATCCACATAGCAGACCTTGTCAAACACCTGCAGAACCGTACCTGCAATGGCGCGGCCCACAAATCGCGCCATACCGGGACTCTTCATCTCGTTGTCAAAGGAAATTTCGGTATCGTTCATATCGCCGCCGGTGGGATGGACATTGGTGCTGCCCACATCACCCTCTGCGCCGTTGAAGAAGATGGTCTTCACACCGTCCAGAGCCTTGTCCAGCGTTTTCGCCATCCATACGGGCCAGTCACCGGAGATCAGTTCGCCGTTGATGGTGTCTGTGTGCAGACCGTAGTTCACCAGCACGATGGTGTTGCCGTTTTCCTGGTCAAAGCGCAGCACATTCACTCTCTGATCCAGTTCCCCGATTGGGTAGTCGATGTTGGGATCGTCAATAGGAGGACAGGTAAAGGTCGAGCCGTCCTTCATCTTGTAACGGCGGATGTAAGCCACACGCTCGGGGGCCCAGCCGTAGATGTAACCCATCTTGGTGCTCTTCAGGTCAGCAATCGCCAACTTCACGGCGTCCACAACACGCGCACCCATAAAGTTGCGGTAAGCGGTGATCATTTCCTCGCTCTTATTATTCATGCTGTCTAAACAGACACTGCCGCCGGTGTGGGTATGGGTGGCAGACAGGAACACATTCTTGGGGGAGATCCCGGTGGCAACTTCCAGATTTTCCAGCCAGGGATCGATCAGATCCTTGTAAACAAAACAGACAGGAATGCTGACCATCGCAATGGTTTTCTCACCGACCCGGAGCACCAGGGCGTCAACAACTGGATCGTCCAGATAACCCTTGGCATTACGGTCAATAAAGTAACCCTGTATAGGAATACCCAGCGGGGGCGTAGCTTTTACGGTAGCAAAACCGACTTTCAAATTGTTCATCGTTCTATCTCCCTTTGATTAGATTTCACTTTACGGCATTACACTTCGTATTTATAATTTTACTTATGGTACATCATAGCACATTTATAGTCTGTTTACAATTCTCTTTGTTTTCATTTTTTCTGAAATACATTGCATTTTGTGCGTAAAAGAGGCATGTTGTAAAAAAAGCCATTGCCTTTTATGCATAAAAGTTGTATGTTGTAAACGCCAACAAAACATCAAACTGGAGGTAAAATTATGGCACAAAAAAAGTTATGGACACTTCTGGTCTGCCTGTCCCGCAATATGTGGAAAGACACGCATACCGAACTTGGTTTTAATGAGGAAATGTGGGACTGGATTCTGGAAGAAGCACCCAAAAGAGGTTTTAACTGCATTCTCCTGGACGTAGGCGACGGCATCCAGTATCACAGCCACCCCGAGATCTCCCTCAAGGATTCCTGGACCCACGCAAGAGTACATAAAGAGATCGCCCGCTGCAGAGAACTGGGCATCACCATCATCCCCAGAGTGAACTTCTCCTCTACACACTGCAACTGGTTGAAGCAGTACGCCCGTATGATCTCCACCGATATTTACTATCAGGTCTGCGCAGACATTATCAAGGAGATCTACGAGGTATTTGAGCATCCCCAGTATCTCTACATCGGTGGAGACGAAGAAGATCTCAATATGGTAAAGAACAGAGATTATGCATGCTGCCGCCACGGCGAGCTGTACTGGCACGATCTGCGGTACTTAGTAGACTGTGTTGCCGACACCGGCGCCAAGCCCACCATCTGCTACGATGCTGCTTTCATCCACCCCGACGAATACAGGAAGCGGTTTGATGTGAACGAAGTGCTTCTGTGCCCCTGGTACTACTGGAGTTCCAAACCCGAGAACTTCACCAAGATGGAAGACTTCCCCTGGCGTCATTTTGACCATTTGAATCTGGAGTACATTGAGGAACTGCCCAGACTGAAGAACTTCCGTGAACAGGGCATCGACTACTGCAAGGCCGGTCAGACATACCTGCCTACCAGCTGGCCCTCCCGTCCCAACAATACATGGAATCTGATGGAGTTCCTGGCGGACGCTCCCGATGAGAACATCATAGGTCACATCGTAGCCCCCTGGCTTCCCTTTAATAAGGACAGCATTAAAGATTATGAACGCGCCTTCAGCGACTTTGAAAAGGCAAAGGCACACTTCTACCCCGACAAATAATCCAAAGTTCAGATGTCACAAAACCCCCAAACCGTCAAACGCAAGTTGGCGGTTTGGGGGTTTTCGTTTAACTTAAAATCACGAGGTTAACATAACACCGGATATAGTAAATACTTGCTCCGCAAGGCGTTTGACCTACTGTAAGTAAAAACACCCTGCACTTTTCAGTGCAGGGTGTTGACTGTTTTCCCTCAGTGCCGACCCATCATGCCGGCCTGCGGCGACTTCTTTTTCTTGGGGATTGGAAGGATTCTTGTACGAAGACCGTCCATCCTAACCATATCATAAATCTCTCTTGTCTTAAAACTTCTGGACTTCTCCGCCCAGAATAACGGTTTTTACATGCATATTATGATCCACCAGAACCAGGTCTGCCCGCAAGCCGTCCCGGATCTCTCCCCGATCTGTAAAACCAACCGCTCTGGCGGGATTGTAGGAACCCACCTTAAATGCATCCACGATGGATGCGCCGGTATGTACCATATAGTTCCGACAGGCTACTTCCAGCGTCAGTTTAGAGCCGGCAATACCGCCCCACTTATCGAAATTGATATCCTCCACACCTTCATAACCGGGAGGAGTGGGGGCATCCGCATAGGTGCGGTCGGAGATCAGAACGATCCGGTCGTTGGATTTGATCTTTCGCACAAGCCGCTGCATGATGGGATCCACATGGATACCCCGGCTGTCGCAGATCAGTTCGGCATAAATGTCGTTATTGTAATTCACGCACTCGTCCACGCAGACACCCCGGCATCCGCCATATTTGGCGATGGTACCGGTGGCGTTGGTATGGTGAGTACCGATGCACAGACCATAGCGCATCAACTTTTCGATCTGCTGGGGCGTCGCCTCACTGTGGGTCACGGCAAAGCGGCTGGCAGGATTGGCCTTATGGGCAGCGATCACAAAGTCTTCCACATTTTCCTGCTCAGGGCCAACGCCCCAAACCCGTGCCAGATCCGCACAGGCAGCAAGGATGGGTTCATAATCCTCCGCCAGCACAGACTTGTTCTTCCAGGGATTGACTGCACTGTTGGAGCCGTAAGCGGGGTTGATATAAGGACCCTCGAAATAGATACCGCCGATGTTGCGGCCCGCCGGGTCTTTCATAGCCTCCCGGATGTTATGCGCCATCTGGATGTGCTGTTCCTTGGTCATCCGGGGATAGGATGTCGGCAGCACTGTGGTGATGCCGTGGGACAGATGATAATTCGCAGCCAGTATGGGTTCCTGCCAGAATTGATAGCAGTCACCGGTATGGGTATGGATATCCACCAGACCGGGGCCTACATAAGCGCCTTCCGCATCCAGAATCTCACAGTCTTCGGGAATCGGGGTGGTGCGCATTTCGCCATAACTTACGATTTTGCCTTCGTCTATAAAGAGAACCCCATCCGGAATCAGGTGATCCCGCATAACCAGTTCTGCATGAATAATTGCCAGCATAATGGCTTTCCTCCTCCAGTGTGTTTGTATTTGTGAAGTTAATTATAGCCTGTCCTTTTGTTTTGTCAAGGGCAGCACCATTTTTTGTAAAGATACTTGCTTTCTGTTTTTTAGGGTCTTGCATTGTACTTTCTTGCAGAGGAGGATGGTGGGATGCCCAGCACACGCTCGCAGTTTTTATAAAGCACCATCTGCAACTGCGCATAGGGAAGACGCAGTTGGTGGATAAACCGCAGGTGGCAGGCAAATGCTTCCACCTGATACGGACCGATGGCATCAGGGGCTATAAGCGTATCGGTGCCAAAAAGCAGCCGGTCAGCATATTTCATAAAGAAATCGTAGTACACTTCCCGATCCGCCTCATACAGCGTATCCCACTGACGGGTGTAGAACCCCACAGTCGTATCAAAGGTAAGTTGGGGATACTTCTCCAGCAACTGCACCATCCGGTCAAGCCCCACATATAACTGGTGGGCTGCGATCATAGGAATGTCCGGGTACTTGTCCATAATGTCACAGAACTGGTCCAGCAGTTGCTGATTGGTAACATA
>JAZQBF010000053.1:0-2754 GCA_045545615.1 Faecousia sp. | reverse complement strand
CATATCGAAAATATGGGGATGGTCGCACAATGCGCCGCCACGGAAGCGGTCGTCGCCTTCCTTGATTTGTACCCGCTTGCCGTAACTTTTTTCCGGCACACCCTGCCAGGGGAACGCCCACACGGGAGAGAGGGTGATGTTGGTGGCGTTGAACGCCTTCAGTTTGCCCAACTGTCCGCTTTTCAAGACCTCTTTCATCCGGGCGATAACGGGATTGTAGTGCATCTCCAGTTCGATCTGGCACACAAGCCCCTTTTCGTCCATAAGGCGGATCATTTCCTCATACTCGTCCATATCGAAAGTGGGGATCTTCATAGAAAGGACATGAATGCCCCGCTGGGCGCAGAGTTTCATCTGCCGCAGATGGTCCGCGTTCTCGCTGGCAAGGACCACCGCCTCGATCTCCGGATGGGCATCCAGCATCTCAATTTCCGAGTCATAGCAAGGGATACCCTGAACGCTGTTCAGAAAAATCTCTTTGACCTCATCGTTGGCTGTTGCCACAGCCACCCAATCCAGTTTGGGATTGTCTTTCAAGACCTGGTAGTACTTCCGGGTATGGCCGTGGGTCATACTCATCATAGCAATTTTCAAAGGTTTCATGCCACAACCTCCCTTTCCCCGGACTTGGCAGACCGCTTTGCGGCATCCACCAGCGCGTTGATCTTGGCATTTTCCGCAATTCTATTTTCCTTATCACCCAGCCGTGCGGCATCAAAGGCAGAGCGGACGATGGCAACTTTCTCCGCATCCAGTCCGTAGAGTTCAAAGTCCACATCGGTAAACTTCTGATTCTCCCCACCGAAGATGTAAATGGAATCCTGCTGGAGTTGGGCATCCACCACCACATCGCAGGCGATGCCCCGCTGGGAGATGATCTCGTGCTTGTCCTTGGGCTGTTCACCCTTATTTAAAGTAGCGGCGATCTCCAATGTGCACACAACCCCGTCTTGGGTGGTGGCAATGGCGTTAAGCACTTCGCCGTTTTCCATTACCATAATGGATTTTATTTCTCTGCCCAGCACAAACCGGCAAATATCCAGTTCTCTGCCCAGTGCCCCATAAACATCGCTGCCCTTCTCTACGATCCGGGCAACACGCATCACGCTGATACCCACCAGCGTACCGCCACAGACGATGTTCTTCAGTTCTACGAACCGGCGGAGATTCCGGTGGGAAAGCAGCGGCACCACGATGCCGTCAATTACTGCCATTTTGTCAGTTTTTAAGGTAACTTCCGTGGAAACATCGTATTTTTCCAGCAAAAAGTTCAGTTTTTCCTGAAGCATAATATCTTCTCCTTACAGCATTTTTACCCGGGGACGGTACTTTTCCAAATAAGCGGCATTCTTCTCGTCACCGCCGGGGGTGTTGGCGCTGGACCAAACCGGAGGCTTGATCCCTCTGTCAATGCACTGCTTGACGGTCTCAATTTCCAGCAAATGGGCGATGTAGAAATCCACAATGTTGCTAATAGGCGCAATGGGCGTATCCAATCCGGGCACCGTGACCACCGCATCACCCACCGGGTTAAAGTCCTCGATGCACACATCGGCGTAGTCGTTGAGGTTTGTCTTGTTGGGGTGACGGATAAAGTGATCCTGCGGCATCTCCTCCTGCCAGGCGCGGCTTGACACGGCGATGATCTTCACGCCGTTTTTCTTTGCCTCCATGGCCGCATCGATGGTCGCCGGGTTGATGCCGATGTTGTGGAAAATAATCAACACATCGTCCTTTTTCAAATCGTAGTACTTGATAATGGCGCTGCCGTAGTTGACGGTTCGCTCCAGTTCCAGGTATTTCAGCGCCTGATTGAATACGGAAAGACCGGTCTCCATAATGGGGTTGATGCAACTTAAGCCACCTGCCCGGAAGAACATCTCGCCTACAGGCAGTGTGGTGTGACCGCCGCCGCCGTATACATTGATCAGCCGGTCGTTGGCAATGGCATCGGTCATCAGTTCCGCCGCCTTGCGGATGTTCTCGCCCTGGGTTTCGTTGACCTTCTCTAAATTCTCAATAATCGCCTTGTAGTAGCCAAAATCGTTCATATTAGTTCTCCTTTTTCAGCACACGGCGGTAGTTTCTGCCGATGTTATCCCACAGTTCAATGGGGTCTTTGGCGGCGACCACCGTGCCGTAACCGCCCCGGTAAGTCCAGGTAGCCAGCCGGTCAACGCCCAGTTCCTCGTACATATCCACAACCTTGTCGATCTGACTGAAATCGTCAGGCCGCTTGTTGTAGCCCATAAGCCACCGCTCGGACTGCTTGCCGTACTTTTTCGCCATGGCAACGGTGCGCTCGGTGATCTCCCGGAAGAAACTCTCCGGCAGGCTCCAGTTGATAATGGTGGTGGAGAACACATCGAAATAGGGGCAGGATGCCACCATATCCCAGTTGTCGTAGCCACGGAGTTCCGTGACATAGTAGGAGTTGAGGGTAGCGTGGACACAGCAGGTAATTTCCAGATCGGGGTTGATCTCTTTCAGCACCCGGCTGGTGTCAGACAGGGTAAACAGCGCCTCTCTCCAGCGGAACTGCTTCACATCGTCGTTCATAAACTTGGGCATCTCGTAGCCGTAGTACTCTTCGAATTTCTTCATGCACTCGGGACAGCGGCAAGCCCAGTCGTCGCCGGCGCCGCCGGTGATGGAGGCATAAGATTTGGGGTATGCGTAGTGGGGCTCATCCCAGAAGAAGCCGTCCACTTCCGTCTCCCGGGCCAGTTTCACGCACAGACGCTTAAAATAGTC
>JAZQBF010000052.1:0-3231 GCA_045545615.1 Faecousia sp. | reverse complement strand
TTTTCGTTTCTGGCTGCGGAATGAACGGTTTCAGCCATGCCGATGGAGGCAAGGTCGCCGTCACCCTGATAGGTGAAGACGATGTTCTCGGGGCGGCAGCGCTTGATGCCGGTGGCAACAGCGGGGGCGCGGCCGTGGGGTGCTTCGATCATATCGCAGGCAAAGTAGTCATAAGCCATGACCGCGCAGCCAACGGGGGCAACGCCGATGGCCTTACCCTCGATGCCCAGTTCGTCCATGACCTCTGCCACCAAGCGGTGGATGATGCCGTGGGGGCAGCCGGGGCAGTAGTGGAATACCGCGTCGGTCAATGCTTTAGGTTTTTCAAAAACGACAGCCATAGTTAGAACTCTCCTTTCTCAGCCTTGCGGATGGATGCAAGGACCTGATCGGGGCTGGGGATCATGCCGCCGGCCCGGTTGCACAGGGCCACGGGGCGCTTGCACTGGGTGGCAAGGCGGATATCTTCGATCATCTGACCCATGTTCAGTTCCACGGAAACGAAGCCCTTGACCTGCTCAGCGGCCTTCAGCAGAGCCTTGGTGGGGAAGGGCCACAGGGTGATGGGACGGATCAAGCCCACCTTGATGCCCTCAGCACGGGCGGCCACAACAGCATTCTTGGCAACACGGGAGGCGATACCGAAGGCGACGACACAAATCTCCGCGTCATCCATCATGTACTCTTCCCACATGGCCTCATTCTCTTCCACAGCCTTGTACTTCTCAAAACGCTCGAAATTCTTCACTTCCAGCTCATCGGGCTTTAGGTACAGGGAGTTGACGATGTTGTGTTTGCGCTGGCAGTTGGTGCCGGTCAGCGCCCAAGGCTTTTCGTAGGTCTCGATCTCGGCATCCTCGAAGGAGATGGGCTCCATCATCTGACCGATGGTGCCGTCTGCCAAAATCATGGAGGTCATCAGGTACTTGTCAGCCAAGTTAAAGCCCTTGATGGTCAGGCTTGCCATCTCCTGCACGGAGGCAGGAGCCAGCACGATCATGCGGTAGTCTCCGTGACCGCCGCCCTTGGTGGCCTGAAAATAGTCGGACTGGCTGGGCTGGATGCCGCCCAGGCCGGGGCCGCCACGCTGGACATTGACCACCAGTGCGGGAACGTCGGAGCCGGCGATGTAACTTAAGCCCTCAGTCTTCAGGGAGATTCCGGGGCTGCTGGAAGAGGTCATGACACGCATGCCGGCGGCAGCGGCACCATAGACCATGTTGATGGATGCGATCTCGCTCTCCGCCTGCAGGAAGACACCGCCGATCTTGGGCATCTTCTTAGCCATGTAGGCGGCGATCTCCGTTTGGGGGGTGATGGGATAGCCGAAATAGTGCCGGCAACCGGCACGAATGGCGGCTTCGGCAATGGCTTCATTGCCCTTCATGTGTACGCGTTCTGCCATAGTTTTGCCTCCTTACTTCTCCACGGTGATGACACAGTCCGGACACATGGTGGCGCAGAAAGCGCAGCCGATGCACTTGTCCTGATCCGTCATGACAGCGGGGGAATAGCCTTTGTTGTTGATCCGGTCGGTGGCGATGGCCAAGATGCCCTTGGGGCAGGCGTCAACGCAGAGGCCGCAGCCTTTGCACCGCTCGGTTTGGAACGTTACTTTTGCCATATTTTTGTTCCTCCTTGTTATTTAACCCCACAGCGGCCGGTTTTGGGGTCGCTGTGTCGGTAAGTCAAAGTATTTTTCCTGCAATTTCATTCCCAGCAGGTTGGGGATCTGGCCGGACAGCGCATCAAATCGGCTTTGCTCCACGGTGTGCAGCCATACGGGAAGACCGGAGATCCGGCTCAGTTCTTCGATGAAGGGAAGGGAATCCTGAACCGTTTGGGGTGTGGTTTCCGGTCCCAGGTTGGAATTGTTGACGATGTGGGTGAACTGCAGGCCGCAGGCGGCTTCGATCTCCCGCATCACCTCCAGCGCATCCTCCGGTGTCCGGGTCAGGGGGCGGTAGCAGTTGGCAACGAAGGCCATGCGGTAGTTGTTCTCCTCTTTCATGAAGGGAACATACCGGCCCAGGGCGTAAGCGCCCCGGTCGTCGCCGCCGATGTCCATGATGCCGAAAATGCTTTTGTCCTCCACCAACCGGTAGGCCTCCGCCGGCAGGGCGGGCAGATCTACATTGGAGTTGGCAAACTGGGGGCTGATGAGGGTCACGCCGGCATCGGAGAGTTCCTTGGCGCTGTCCTTGGTGCGAAAGTACGGGTTGACGATGTCAAGATCCGCAATGCACACGGGTTTACCCTCGGCTGCCAGATGCAGGGCGTAGTTCACGGCGATATTGGTCTTGCCGGAGCCGTAATGGCCGGCAAATAAGGTAAGTCTTTTGTGTTCCATAGATTACAGTTGTTTCCGAATGATCTTGCCGCTGACGGTCTTGGGCAGGCTTTCCTTGAATTCCACGATACGGGGGTACTTATAAGGCGCGGTGCGGCTCTTGACATAGTTCTGAATTTCCTTCTTCAGTTCGTCCGTGCCTTCCGTGCCCTTGACAAGCACGATGCTGGCCTTGACCACCTGACCGCGGACTTCGTCGGGAGCGGCGGAAACGCCGCATTCCAGGACGTAGGGCAGTTCCATGATGACATTTTCGATTTCAAAGGGTCCGATGCGGTAGCCGGAGGACTTGATCACATCGTCGGCACGGCCCACATACCAGTAGAAGCCGTCCTCATCGCGCCAAGCCACATCGCCGGTGTGGTAGTAGCCGTCCCGCCATGTCTCGGCGGTGACTTCGTCGTTACCTTCGTAGGCATAGGCCAGACCGCAGGGCAGACCGTTTGCAATATTGATGCAGATCTCGCCGTTTTCGCCGGTGTCCACGTCTTCACCCTCGGGGGATAGCAGATGCACATCGTAAAGCGGAACGGGCTTGCCCATGGAGCCTAACTTGTGGCTGTTGCCGGTGAGATTGCCGATGATCAGGGTGCTTTCGGACTGACCAAAGCCTTCCTTGATCTGCAATCCCGTGGCCTTTTCAAATTGGCGGTAGACCTCGGGGTTCAGGGCCTCGCCGGCGGTGGAGGCATGCTCGATGCTGCTCAGGTCGAACCTTGACAGATCCTGCTTTGCCAGCATCCGGTACATGGTGGGGGGAGCGCAGAAAGTGGTGATATGATACTTGGCAAACAGAGGCAGGATCTTCTCGGCAACGAAACGGTCGAAGTCGTAAACGAAGATGGGAGCCTCGCACAGCCACTGGCCGTAGATCTTACCCC
>JAZQBF010000051.1:0-2368 GCA_045545615.1 Faecousia sp. | reverse complement strand
CCTATTCTTCTTTAACTGCCTATGCTGCCCATCCGGTGGTGAATATCACCATTATGCTGCTGATCGTTATTGGTGGTATCGGTTTTCTCACCTGGCAGGACATTCGTCAGAACGGCATCCGGTGGGGGCGCTACCGGATGCAGGGCAAGGTGATCCTGGCTACAACCGGAATCCTGCTTCTCATTCCGTCACTGGACTTCTTCTTTTTTGAGTTCTCTGCAGAGCCGATGGGAAGAAGAATATTCCTGTCGCTATTCCAGTCGGTTACACCCAGAACCGCGGGCTTTAATACCGCAGATCTAACGGCACTGAGCGAGACCGGACAGACCCTCACTATCGGTCTGATGCTCATTGGCGGCAGTCCCGGCTCTACGCCAGGTGGTATGAAGACCACTACCGTCGCGGTGCTGATCGCCTGCGCCATTGCCATCTTCCGCAGACGGGAAAACGGGCGGTTCTTCGGACGGCGAATCTCAGATGACACTGTGAAAAACGCGCTGACCGTATTTTTGATGTACATTTCTCTGTTTCTGCTTGGCGGTATGATCATCAGCCGGGTAGAAGGGCTGCCGATCCTGACTTGTCTGTTTGAGACTGCATCTGCAATTGGAACAGTTGGTCTGACACTGGGCATCACACCAGGGCTGCATCTTATCTCCAAGTTGATTCTCATCAGCCTGATGTTCTTAGGTCGGATCGGCGGATTGACCCTGATTTTTGCTACATTGTCCGCAAATAAAAACACACTCTCCAAATTACCTTTGGAGAAGATTACGGTTGGATAAGGAGGTAAGACTATGAAATCGATCCTTTTAATTGGCCTTGGCCGTTTTGGTAAGCATATCGCCATGAAACTCCGGGAACTGAATCACCAGGTCATGGCTGTTGACCATAAGGAAGAACTGGTGCAGGAGGTCCTTCCTTATGTGACCAATGCGCAGATCGGCGACAGCACCAATGAAGCGTTCCTGCGAAGCCTTGGCGTGGATAACTATGATGTTTGCATTGTAGGTATCGGTAACAATTTCCAAAACAGTCTGCAGACAACAAGCCTGCTGAAGGAATTAGGTGCTAAACTGGTAGTATCTCGGGCTGCGACGGATGTGCAGGAGAAATTCCTCCTGCGAAACGGCGCAGACGAAGTGGTATATCCGGAAAAGCAAATGGCAAGATGGGCTTCCATCCGGTACAGTGCCGACCATGTACTGGATTACATTGAACTGGACAGTGAGAATGCGATCTTTGAAGTAACGATCCCACAAAGTTGGATGGGTAAGACTGTAGGACAGTTGGATATTCGTAAAAAGTTCAATATCAATATCTTAGGAACAAAGTGTGGAAGCAAACTGGATTCCTTTATCACACCGGACACCTTGCTGTGCGAAGGAAAGTCCCTGATGGTGATGGGAAGATTCAAGGATATCCAGAAATGCTTCCGGATTTAAGATCGCTGTTATGAAAGTTGTATGGATCATACTGGCCGTTCTGAGTTTTATCGCCGGTCAGGCATATTTGTTTTATCTGCTGAGAAAACTGGATAAGTTCCTGGAACACAGACCCGGCGATGAACCGACCTTTACACACGACGATAGTTGTAGATATCCAGAGGATGTGATAGAATGAAGAAAAATGAAACAGGGGGGCTGCCCATGGCAGAACATATCCTTGTGGGTCTATCTTCAGCGCCATCCAACGCCCGGATCATTCGCACAGCTGCAACTATGGCAAAAGCATTCAAAGGCAGCCTGACGGCATTGTTTGTCCGCACGCCTGATTATGAGGCAATGTCGGAAGAGAACAAGGCGCGCCTGCGGAAGAACACCGCTTTAGCCCAGGAACTGGGAGCAACGATCGAAACAGTCTTTGGTGACGATGTATCTTACCAGATCGCGGAGTACGCCAGACTGTCCGGCGTAACAAAAATCGTTGTGGGCAGAAGCGCTGTATCCAAGCGCAGGCTCTTTGGCAAACCCACACTGACAGAAAAACTGACCCAGATTGCGCCAAATATTGATATCCACATCATACCCGATGCCAGCACGGATCCTGGTTATCGGCAAAAGAAAGTCCGCAGGAGAGTTGACTTACGGACCGCACTTCGGGACTGGGGCGTCTCTGCCGGTATTTTGGCGTTTGCCAGTGGACTGGCATTCCTGTTTTCAAGGGTTGGCTTTAGCGAAGCAAATATCATTGCCATCTACCTGCTGGCAGTGCTGCTTACGGCAATGGTCACTTCCACAAGGTCAAGTTATGTGCTGTCAGCCATTGGAAGTGTCCTGGTATTTAATTTCTTCTTTACCTATCCGCAATTTTCTCTGCGTGTGTACGCAGACGGTGCGCCGCTGACATTTCTCATTATGCTGATCGC
>JAZQBF010000050.1:0-1796 GCA_045545615.1 Faecousia sp. | reverse complement strand
GTCCACGCCGCCGTCCACTTCCAGGTGGCAGCCGGGATTTTTCTCGTCGATCATCTGCTTGAGGGTGCGGAGTTTGGGCATCATATCCGCCATAAATTTCTGACCGCCGAAGCCCGGCTCCACGGTCATCACCAGCACCAGACCCACCTTTTCAATATAGGGGGCGAGGGCGGCGGCGGGGGTATTCGGCTTTAACACGATGCCGGGTTTCACGCCCTTGGCAATGATCTTGTCCAATGCGGCGTCGATGTTCTCCGGGGTATCCGCCTCCACGTGAATGGTAAGGATGTCCGCGCCGGCGTCGCAGAAATTGTCCACATACCGGATAGGCTTATCGATCATCAAATGGACATCCAGCACGCAATCGGAAATTTTCCGGATAGCGGCAACGGAAGAATAGGCAAAAGCGGATAAGTTGGGCACGAAATTGCCGTCCATCACATCCACATGGAGCCACTTTGCGCCGTCCTTGGCGGTGGCGGTGAGGTCTGCTTGCAGATTCACAAAATCCGCAGATAAAATAGAAGGTGCAACAATAGCCATAACCATACTCCTTTTCGGTTAGGGCGCTCAAGAATCAGGGGGAAACCGGATTCCATTAGCCCACAGTTAATTGGAAAATTTCTTGTTCCCTGGCTACGGGGTGCAAAGCAGTTTCCCCGGAGCAATTTTTTGACAAGACAAGTAAAATCCCCCAGGGAATACCCGTCGGTATTTTCAAGGGATTTTCCGCAGTATTGGCGGAAAAGCGCCCGGGGAAACCTAATGTGATCCGGTTTCCCACTGATTCAAGTAATCCCAGAAAGTGCGAACCATATCCTTCCGGGTGGAATTGGAAATAACTGTGAAAAACACCAACTGATCCGTGCCGAAATGCTCCCGGATGAGGGGCAGATCTGACACTTCCACCGCCAGAGGCACGCCCGCTTCCAGGCCACCTTTATACAGCACTTTGCCGGCGGCGGTCAGTTCTTGCAGTTCTTCCTCCGTGAAGAATTCCCGCAAGTCCACAAATGCCTCGTCTGCCCTGTCGGTGGGCCACACTGACTCCAGACCCAACTGGTCTGTGAGCATATAGTCCACAGACTGGGATGCAAACAGCGAATGGATGGTAGTAATGGTGTAGGTGTAGGCCTCCAAATCGTTGGTCTTATTTTTGTCCTCCAACTGCACCTCTTTGAGCACATTGTCCTCCCACTTGACGCCGGTGGTATGGATCGCCTGGAAATCCGTCTCCAGATACGCCATTGCGGTATCATCGGGGTTTACATTGATGTAAAGACCCGCAAGCAGCGTATGGGTGTTGGCGTTGATGTAGGTAGATGCCAGCAGGCTGATAAGCAGGCAGGACATAACCACCACAATGATCACCCAGCGGTAGTAAGTCCACAAATGGTCCACCTTTTCCTTAAAGGTCATACCCTTCAGGTCGCGGCGGAGTTTTTTAAAACCTTTCAGTTCTTCCATAGGAATCACTCCTTTAAAAGGTATTGTACCATACTTTTCCGCTAACCGCAACGAATAATTGGAAACGATTTGTAAATTCCCTTGCATTTTGGGGCATTTTAGGCTAAAATGGTTGGTACGCAAGAACCAAACCGGTAATCCTACCGCCTCCCCCGCACCCACAAGTTGTGAGTTGTCAGTTGTGAGTTGTGAGTTAATATGTCGCCGCAGGCGACTATTTAAATTCATTGCCAAAGGCAATACAACAACTGTCAACTGACAACTGTCAACTGACAACTATCAACTATGCGCATCGCTCATACTGTGAGGTAATTTATGAACGGACTTTT
>JAZQBF010000049.1:0-1986 GCA_045545615.1 Faecousia sp. | reverse complement strand
GGATTGCGCAAAAAATCTACGACGCCCACAAGCACTTCCAGCAAATCCGTAACACAATCCCCCACCGCTTCGCGGAGCCCCCTTTGCACAAGGGGGCCTCTGCATCGTGCGTCTAACCAACTGCTCGATAAATTGGAATTTGAAGATGCAAAAACACGCCCTTGCGGAAAAACCGCAAGGGCGTTTATACATTTATTATTTTACAGGAGAAGTAGAGCGCAGGGTGACATCGTGGGCGCCGCCTTCTACGATGGAGACAGAGGATACCAGGGTCAGTTTGGCATCCCGCTGCAGATCGGGGATGTTGGTCACGCCCACATTACACATGGTGGACTTGACCTTATAGAGGCTGGCTTCCACATTGTCGTGGAGTGTACCGGCGTAGGTGACATAGGAGTCAACGCCCTCTTCAAAGGTCAGTTTGGTCTTGCCGCCCAGGTCGTAGCGCTGCCAGTTCCGGGCGCGGTTGGAGCCTTCGCCCCAGTACTCTTTCATATAAGCGCCCTTGACCACCACCTTGGGTGTGGGACTTTCGTCAAACCGGGCAAAGTAACGGCCCAGCATCATAAAATCTGCGCCCATAGCCAGCGCCAGGGTCATATGGTAATCGTGGACGATACCGCCGTCGGAGCAGATAGGCACATAAATGCCGGTCTCCTTAAAATATTCGTCACGGGCGGCTGCCACTTCGATCAGCGCAGTAGCCTGACCGCGGCCGATGCCCTTGGTCTCACGGGTGATGCAGATAGAGCCGCCACCGATACCGACCTTAATAAAGTCTGCGCCAGCCTTGGCAAGGAACATAAAGCCATCTCTGTCCACAACATTACCTGCGCCGATCTTCACACTATCGCCGTAATGCTCACGAACCCAGGCAATGGTCTTTTCCTGCCAGCAGGTATAACCCTCGGAAGAGTCGATACACAGCACATCTGCGCCGGCTGCCAGCAAAGCGGGGATACGCTCTGCATAGTCCCGGGTGTTGATACCTGCGCCTACCAGGTAGCGCTTCTTATCGTCCAACAGTTCGTTGGGGTTTGCCTTATGGGATGCGTAGTCCTTGCGGAATACGAAATACATCAGATTGCCGTCTTTGTCCACGATGGGCAGACTGTTCAGTTTGTGCTCCCAGATAATATCGTTGGCTTCTTTCAAAGTGGTCTCTGCCGGAGCGGTAACCATCTTTTCCAGAGGGGTCATAAAGGAACTGACTTTCTCAGTGCCGTCCATACGGCTAACACGGTAGTCACGACTGGTAACAATGCCCAGGAGTTTGCCGTTGGCAGTGCCGTCGGCGGTGATGGCTACGGTGGAGAAGCCGTTGCGCTCTTTCAGCGCCAGCACATCTGCCAAAGTGTCATCGGGGGTTAGGTTGGAGGCGGACACCACAAAGCCTGCTTTATGGCTCTTGACCCGGGCGACCATCGCCGCCTGGGAGGCAATGGACTGAGAGCCAAAGATGAAACTGATGCCGCCCTCTTTTGCCAGAGCAATCGCCAAAGTGTCGTTGGAGACCGACTGCATAATGGCAGAGGTCATGGGAATATTCAAAGAAATCGCAGGTTCTTCCACGCCCTTGCGATATTTGGTCAAGGGTGTGCAAAGGCTGACATTGTCGGGAATACAGTTTTCGCCGGTGTAGCCGGGAATCAGCAGATATTCGCTGAAAGTGTGGCTGGGCTCGGAATAATAAAAAGCCATAAATGATTCCTCCTATGGTGATGTAAGAAAATTAAGGGTTATGCTACCCCATTTTGTTATCCTATAATATAGCACAGGTTTTTGGGTCGGTCAAGAGAGAATCTTTGGGAAATCTAATTTATCGAGCAGTTGGTTAATGCTGTAGGGCGGGGCCTTGGTCCCGCCGTTACCAAATAACCTATCTATCCGGCGGGAGTAAACCCCCGCCCTACAAACTCTATAAACCGGAATTTGTTCTTTTTTGGCAAAGTGATTGCAAACAGCAGAAAAAAGTGGTATATTATA
>JAZQBF010000048.1:0-4806 GCA_045545615.1 Faecousia sp. | reverse complement strand
ACTCCAGTTTTATTGACCTGAAGATCGCATCAAAAATTTTCTTTCCCAAGCGGTACGGCATCGTGTGTACTTCTGACGGTTTTGTGGGTTTCGGTATGTCGATTTTGATGCGGCTTCTCGGCTGTATCCCCACACAAAAATTCGTAACGGATGTATCACTGATCAAGGATATGGAATACCTTCTGAAAAAGAAGCGTACCAGTGTGCTGATGTATCCGGAGGCCAGTTATTCCTTTGACGGAAAAGCGACGCCACTGCCTCGGAAAATGGGCGTACTGCTGAAAAAACTGGGCGTTCCGGTGATTACTGTGATCACCCAGGGCGCGTTTGCCAGAGATCCCCTTTACAACTGCCTGCAAAAACGAAAGGTGGATGTCCGGGCAGATGTGACCTGCCTGGCAACAGCAGAGGAGATCAAGGAAATGTCTGTTGCGCAGTTGGATGCATTGCTGGACGAGGCTTTCGGTTTTGATAATTTTGCCTGGCAGCAGGAAAACGGTATCGTCATCGACGAACCCTTCCGCGCCGACGGATTGAACCGGATTTTGTATAAGTGTCCCCATTGCGGCGCAGAAGGCAAAACAGAGGGCAAAGGCACAACGCTTGTTTGCCACAGTTGCGGAAAGGTTTATGAACTGACAGAAACCGGTTATCTTCGGGCGACAGATAGTGACAGCGCATTTACCCACATTCCCGATTGGTACGCCTGGGAGCGTCAGCAGGTGAAAGCCGAACTGGAGGCAGGTACTTATTGTTTGGATACGCCGGTAAAGATCGGTATGATGGTGGATTACAATGCCATTTATATAGTAGGCGAGGGACGGCTGACCCACACCGCCGAAGGCTTCCGCCTTACCGGATGTGACGGCAAACTGGATTATACACAAGGCCCGCTGTCCTGCTACGGCTTATATGCGGACTATTACTGGTACGAGATCGGAGATATGATCTGTATCGGCAACCAGGATGCCCAGTATTACTGCTTCCCCCAGAACAGCGGCGATGTGGTTGCAAAGACTCGCCTGGCGGCAGAGGAACTGTATAAACTGAAAAAACGCCGTGGCGTTCCGGTGAATTGAAAAATACCCAGGAAGGAGAATTTCCGTGTACAATGTTTTGATCTGCGACGATCAGCCGGATATTGTAAATGCGCTGAAGATCTATCTTGCCCCGGAGGGGTATTGTCTCTATACCGCCGCAAACGGCGAAGAGGCGGTGGCGACAGTCCGGGATACGGAGATCCACCTGGTGCTGATGGATGTGATGATGCCCAAACTGGATGGCATCGCCGCCATGAGGCAGATCCGCAGTTTTTCCAATATCCCGATCATTATGCTCACGGCAAAATCCGAAACAGAGGATATGGTGCTGGGGCTGAACGAAGGGGCAGATGACTATATTACCAAACCCTTTGTGCCGGCAGAGGTGCTGGCGCGGGTGCGCTCCCAACTGCGGCGGTTTTCCATGCAGGGAAAACCCAAAGGAAACGCCCTGACCGTGGGCAACATTACCTTAAACGACGATACCAAGCAAGTGGCAGTGGACGGAGAACCGGTTTCCCTGACCCCCATTGAGTATAGCATTTTGAAACTTTTGATGGCAAATCCGGGAAAAGTGTATTCCACAAAAGCCCTTTACGAGGCGGTGTGGCAGGAGGCAGCCATTGGCAGCGAGGGCGCGGTGGCGGTGCATATCCGGCACTTGCGGGAGAAGATCGAGATCGACCCTTCCGATCCCCGGTATTTGAAAGTGATCTGGGGTCAGGGGTATAAGATCGAAGAGGATAAAGGATGAAACACAGTATTTTCTTAAAATTTATTGCGGTGCTACTCACCGCTTTTTCGCTGGTGGTGGCAACCGGCGGCGTGTTTGGCATCGTGGCGATGGAGTCTGCCAATTTGTATGTAGACGGCGTGGACAAGATCCAGGATAATGAGTATCTCTCCATTGCCGACTCGGTGGCGAAAAGTTATGCCAATTACTATACGGCAAAGCATTTGAGCAACCTCTCCTTCGCCGCCCGGGAGAACTGGTATCCCGATCCCAATGAGACCCGGGGCGATGCGGAGCATTGGCTGGTGCAGATCTGGGAGGGAGATGTGCTGGTGGACGGTCCGGAGGATACCACAGGGTTCTCTCCGGTAAAGACATATACCCTGGCGCCCCGGTATCCGGTGGTGTCCTCTTTGAGCCCGGAAGACCTGCTGACTTACGAGGAAGACTTGGAGACGGAAAACCCCAGTATATCCGCATACGAAAATGTGATCCCGCCGGAGGGGTATCTGTATTTCGAGGAATCCCGTGAGTGGGAGGAAGGTCTCGTAACATACTACTATTATTACTATGAAGCGCCGGAATATAAGGTGTCGGTGTATATGCGCCCCCAGGCGCTGGAGAACAGCGCGGTGCATATCCTCACATCTTTGTACCCTTACCGGTATGCGTTTATTGTGATCCTGGCGGTGGGTCTTTTGACCTTTGCAGCAGGTATGGTGTACCTGGTGTGGGTGGCAGGCAAAACCGTTGACGGACAGATTCGTCCCGGCGGCTTAAACCGCCTGCCGGTGGACGGCTATCTTGTGGTTGCGGCGGCAAGTGTTTACGGCATCTACCACGCTTTGATGAAACTGATCCGCTGGGTGGAATTTGAAGGACCGCACTTGGGCAATCTGAGCCTGACAGCGGCGCTTTTGACAGCCATGGTCTTGCCGGCCATCGGCGTGATCTTCGCCTTTGCCGCCCAGATCAAAGTGCGCGGTTTCTGCTGGAAAAACACCTTGACCTATCGCATGGGAAAGATGATCGGCAAGGCGTTTGCCGCAATCGCCCGGGGCGTTGGCAGACTGGCGCAGGTGATACCCGCTGTGTGGCGGAGTATGGCGCTGTGCTGCTGTTTGGCAGCGGTTATATTAGGCGGGGCGGCGCTTAGTGCCTGGGCAAAACTATGGGTTTTATTCGGCGTAGTGATGTTTTTGGGTGTTTTGCTTTTGTGCTATGTGGGCTACGCCTTTGGAGCGCTGCTTACCGGCGCGACCCGTATGGCAGAGGGCGACCTCCAGACCCAGATCCCCACCCGGTTTTTGTTGGGAGATTTTAAAGCCTGCGCAGCGCAAATGAATGCGCTGGCAGATGTGGCGATCCAATCGGCAGACCGGCAGATGCGCTCCGAGCGGATGCGTACAGAACTGATCACCAACGTGTCCCACGATATTAAAACGCCCCTGACATCCATTATCAACTATGTGGATCTTTTGGCAAAACCCCACGATGAGAGCCAGCAGGAACAGTATTTGGAAGTGTTGGCGCGCCAGTCTATGCGGATGAAAAAACTGTTGGAAGATCTGGTGGAAATGAGCAAAGCCTCCAGTGGCAACATCGCTGTAAACTTTATGGAGATGGACGCGGTGGAGGCGGTGAATCAGGCGCTGGGCGAATTTTCCGACAAACTGGAAAAAGCCGGATTGCAGGTGGTGTTCCAGCCGCCGGAAACACCGGCGCGGATCTGCGCAGACGGCAGGCTTATTTGGCGGGTGCTGAGCAACCTTTTAAGCAACGTGGTGAAATATGCCCTCACCGGCACCCGTGTACATGTGGAAGTGACCACGGAAGAGGATTTCATACAGATTGCGCTGAAAAACATCTCTGCCCAGCCGCTGAAGATCTGCCCGGAGGAACTGACAGAGCGGTTCGTCCGGGGGGATGAATCCCGGAACACAGAGGGCAGCGGCTTGGGTCTGCACATCGCCAAAGACCTGATGCGTTTGCAAAAGGGAGAGTTGATCTTGCAGACCGATGGAGACTTGTTCAAGGCGACGATGCGGTTTCCTGCTGTGGAGGAATGTTCATAAAAAGTTTTTAAATGCGTCATTTGTTATTCAAATGCCCGTTGTATCTTAATTTTAGAAAGACGGCGGCAGCCGTGAACCGCTGTCTTTCATCCTCCGTAGAACATCTTTTCTA
Organism: Faecousia sp.; assembly: GCA_045545615.1. Lineage (GTDB taxonomy): Bacteria > Bacillota > Clostridia > Oscillospirales > Oscillospiraceae > Faecousia. Next base: position 846 of record JAZQBF010000048.1, on the reverse strand, counting down.
CCTCTCTTCTTTCTATTTCTTAAGCGGGAAAGCCGCCGTCTTTTGACGGCGGTTTTTTCTGTCTACCTTGACATTTGCCGGGAGAGAGATATAATGAATGCAGATGAAAAGAAGGAGTGTTTTCTATGGTTTACCGGATGAAAGTAGCAAACCTTTGGCGGGAGTTGCCTATTTGCAAGGTGACGGACTCGCTGTACATAGCCGGCTTTGTGATCTTTGGCGACCAGGAACTGACCGTTGCCTGCGCAAAGGAATTGCTGCGCAGAGCCCCGGAATATGACTACATCATTACCGCGGAGGCAAAGGGCATCCCCCTTGCCCACGAAATGGCGCGACAGTCCGGCGCAGAAAAATATTTTTTGGCGCGGAAAGCACCCAAACTGTATATGACCGGCGTGTTTGAATCCAGCGTAAAATCCATCACCACCGCCAAGGAGCAGACACTGTATCTGGACACAGCAGATGCGGCGCTGATGAAAGGCAACAAGATTTTGGTGGTGGACGATGTGATCTCTACCGGCGAAAGCCTGGCGGCGTTGGAGGCTTTGGTGGAAAAAGCCGGCGGCATCATCGCAGGCAGAATGGCGATCTTGGCAGAGGGCGATGCCCAAAACCGGGAAGATTTAGTATATTTGGAAAAACTGCCCCTGTTTAACCCCGACGGCACAGTTATGGAATAATGAAAAAAGAACCCCCAAACCGTTTTGAACAGAACCAGTAAAAACGGACAATAGACAAAATCCCCTCTAATGTAGGATAATAACTACATTAGGGGGGATTCATTATGAGCAAACGAAGATACACAAAAATACAACAACTTATGCCTGTGATTGAGGGAATGATCAC
>JAZQBF010000047.1:0-3782 GCA_045545615.1 Faecousia sp. | reverse complement strand
AATTGTTCATACGAATATAGGAGCATTCCGATCAATTGATTTGTAATTGATAAGTTTGATTCTTAATATTCAAAAATATATTGGAGGACTGCATTGTGAAACGTTTACTTACTTTGGTTTTATCATTAGCGTTATTGCTTTCTTTGTGCGGACAAATAGCATTACCAGTTTTTGCATCTGAATCTGAAGAAAAACTTGACCTCGATATTTATAAAGCCCAATGTTTATTGGGCACAGCCTATGACCCTAACAGTGATGCAGTTGAACAAGCAAATAATATTTTTAACTATTACATAAACAATGACATTTATATGTCAACAAAGACATTTTTGGATGCAGTATATGCTGATGATGACTTGATGGCAAGTTACAATGAATGGATGGCATTATCCTTAGGAGTCAAGCCAAGTTCTGCGTTTGATGTAGTAGCCAAGAGAGAAGAGTATTATGAAGCCCTCGTGGTCGCAATTTATACACAGACTGTTGTGCAAAACAATGAATTTTCCAAATTACTTCGAAACAATGTTCTAAATAACTCCAATGCATTGATCAATAATCTTTGTGAAATGGAAGGGGTAGATGGGGCATTGCAGTTAATGGATGCCTTTGATATAACTGCGCCGGGTGCATTTAATGATATCAAGGAATGTATTAGTAAAACCCTTCCTGAAACAACAGCGGCAAGTGTTTGCAATATAATCGGTACTACATTGGAATACAGTGCAGATATTGTAGATGTTACTGAGCGCCTTGCACTGTATGGTGAAATGGTTGAATTGGATATCACGACAAAACAGTGGCTTACAAATATGTATGATGCTTGTGATGCAAGTGAGTATCCCGCGCTGAAGTCTGCCCTATTTAACTTAAAAAGCGCAAGTACTGATTATGCCGGTGCTGCATTGGCGGACATTAAAACTGCAGGGTTTACATTAGCAAAATGGACTGCGAAAACAGCGCTTGATGCTGGCACAAGCGCCTTGGTATCACTTTGCCCAGTAACCGCTCTTTTGTACGCAGGTCTTAAACTTGGGAAAACTGTATGTGATCTTTGTTTTAATACCAGTGATACTTGTGAGCAACTGTATATGCTGGAGTGTATTTATAATATACAGGGATTAGCAAGAACGGTTGTTAATGAAACAAAACAAGACTTTGTCAAATCCAATGAAAAGGATGATGCTATTCATTTTGTATATGCAGTAGACTGCTATTTCGAATCGATTATCGATACAGATATAGACTGTATGATTGCGTTTTTGGACAAACTGTATAATGGCGGCATATTTAAGGGCGCTATTAAATGGATATACGGTGCAACGAATGATTATCAGGAAGTTGTTAGTTCACTTGAAGATCTGAGAAAAACAAGACAGAATAACTATGACCTGATGTACCGTTATTATATAGATGCAATAGCCATAAATTATCCCGAAATATATCAGGAGAACTTTTCAGAGGAAGAAGTCATCCCGGTCACCGGTATAAGTTTTTTGGTTTGCCGCCTGCTGCCGGAAGGATATCCTGCAGGCTATGCAGATATGATCGTTGGTGACTTTGCAAATATCAACGCGCAGTGTTCTCCAAGCAATACAACACAGAAAGCATATTTTGCAACCAGCGATAACCCGGATGTAATCACTATTAACGACAATGTTATGACAGCGGTTTCCGCAGGTACGGCAAATGTGACGGTTACCTCTCTAGAAAACCGTGAGGTGTCCTATACAGCACAGATCAAGGTCGGGGAAAAACTGCAAGATGTGCAAGAGCAAGAAGGTGTTTCTTCAGGATTCACTTACAAGGTCATAAATAATTATGCAGAAATTACAGGATTTGTTGATGGCTACGAACCTAACAGAATACGTATCCCAAGTTCAATTGGTGGGTATCAAGTAAAGGCAATAGGGGCATACGCTTTTGATTACTGCACTAACCTGTTGAGTGTAACCATCCCGGATAGCGTCACCACCATTGGTGGACATGCGTTCTTTGAATGCTACAGAATGACCAGTGTGACCATCGGCGACAGCGTTACCACCATCGGCGATTATGCGTTCTTCGGTTGCAACAGCCTGACCAGTGTGACCATCCCGGACAGCGTTAACACCATCGGCGCTTATGCGTTTGGTATCTGTGACAGCCTGACCAGTGTGACCATCCCGGATAGCGTCACCACTATTGGCGATTATGCGTTTAAATTGTGTAGCAGTTTGCGGGGCGTGACCATCGGCGACAGCGTCACCACCATCGGCGCTTATGCGTTTGCGCACTGTGGAAGCCTGACCAGTGTGACCATCCCGGATAGCGTCACCACCATTGGTGATGGGGCGTTCGATAACTGCGACAACCTGACCAGTGTGACCATCCCGGACAGTGTCACCACCATCGGTTATGGTGCGTTCTATGACACCAGCCTGCAGAGCGTGACCATCCCGGACAGCGTCGCCACCATCGGCGATGGTGCGTTTGCGAACTGTGATGACCTGGTCGGCATTTGGATGGACGAAAAGAATCCCAATTATTTCTGTGATGCCAATGGTGTGCTGTTTAATAAGGATAAGACGGAACTGATTCAGGCACCGGGTGCTATTTCCGGTAGCTACACCATCCCGGACAGCGTCACCACCATCGGCGCTTATGCGTTCTATAACTGCGACAGCCTGACCAGCGTGACCATCCCGGATAGCGTCACCACCATCGGCAATCAGGCGTTCTATTACTGTCACAACCTGACTGATGTATATTATGGTGGAACGGAGGCAGATAGAAACAATATTACTGTTTGTGTGTGGAATGATTGTCTGGAGAATGCAACGTGGCATTATAATTGGGGCAAATTGAACGGCTGGGTATTAGACAGCGGCAAGTGGTATTACTACAAGGACAACGCCAAGTTGACCGGCTGGGTGTTGGATGGCAAGGTTTGGTACTATATGAATGCCGAGGGTGTGATGCAAACCGGGTGGCAGACGATTGACGGCGTATTGTATTACTTGCAACCTTCTGGTGCGATGGCTACCGGCGTTATAATTATTGATGGAATACATCACAAGTTTAGCAATTCCGGCAAATGGTTGAACAACGATCACAGTTTTACCGATTATATTAGCGACGATAATGCCACCTGTGATCGAGATGGTACAAGGACTGCACAGTGCGATTACGATAATTGCAAGGCTACGGATACGATTGCGGATGCCGGTAGTGCAGGTCACAGATACACAAACTATATAAGCAATAATGATGCTACTTGTACGGCAGACGGCACAGAAACTGCCAAGTGTGATCGTTGCGAGGTGACAGATACCCGGACAGATGCAGATTCAAAGTTGGGTCACAGTTTCACGAACTATGTAAGCAACAGCAATGCAACCTGCACAGCAGATGGTACAGAAACCGCAAAGTGTGATTATTGTAATGTAATACAGACGAGGATTAGACCGGGGACTGGTTTAGGTCATAGTTTCACCAACTACATCAGCGATAACAACGCAACCTACGAAGCCGATGGCACGAAGACCGCCAAGTGCGATCGCTGCGATGCAACAAATACGGTCACAGACTACGGTACAAAACTGCAGGCGTGCAACGGCTGGGTATTAGATGGCGGTAAGTGGTATTACTACAAGGACAACGCCAAGTTGACCGGCTGGGTGTTGGATGGTAAGACTTGGTACTATATGAATGCCCAGGGTGTGATGCAGACCGGTTGGCTGAAAGAGGGCAGTATTTGGTACTATCTGAAACCTTCCGGCGTGATGGCTACCGGTTGGGCAAAT
>JAZQBF010000046.1:0-14151 GCA_045545615.1 Faecousia sp. | reverse complement strand
ATACCACCGTAAAAAGCAACACTCATATAGATAAAAAAACCACTAAAATTCGGTAAAATTTTCCCTGTTCTTAAGGCAAAGCAACTATATTGTTTACATAACAGCGCAAAGGGGACGAAGAATCATTTTGTCGGAAATTCTGCTTGTATGCAGCGCATAAATGTGGTATAATATTCGGAAAGAAAAATGCTTTTTAAGGTGAGCAATATGAACGATAAAATTATCATCAAAGGCGCCCGTGAAAACAATTTAAAAAATGTGGATGTCGCTATCCCCAGAGATAAACTGGTGGTGCTGACCGGATTGTCCGGTTCCGGTAAATCCAGTCTCGCCTTCGATACCATCTATGCAGAAGGTCAGCGCAGATATGTAGAGAGCCTCAGTGCCTACGCCCGGCAGTTCCTTGGGCAGATGGACAAGCCGGATGTGGACTCCATCGACGGATTGTCTCCCGCTATTTCCATCGACCAGAAGACCACTTCCAAAAACCCCCGTTCTACGGTAGGCACAGTTACAGAGATCTACGACTATCTGCGTCTTCTTTGGGCAAGAGTGGGCGTTCCCCATTGCCCTGTGTGCGGTAAGGAAATTTCTAAACAGACCATAGATCAAATTGTGGATCGTATCGAATCTATGGGAGAGGGAACACGTTTCGTTGTACTTTCTCCCATCGTTCGTGGCAAAAAAGGTGAACATGTAAAAGTGTTTGAAGACGCCCGGAAGTCCGGTTTTACCCGTGTCCGGGTAGATGGCGTTCTTTATGATTTGGGCGAAACGATCACTTGCGAAAAAAATAAAAAGCATAATATTGAGTTGGTCGTTGACCGCCTGGTGATCCGGGAGGGTCAGCGCCGGCGGCTTGCAGACTCTGTTGAAACGGCATGCACCCATTCCGGTGGACTAGTGATCATCCAACTGCCGGATCAAAAAGAAGAACTCAGTTTTTCTATGAACTACGCCTGCGAGGATTGCGGTATCAGCCTTACGGAACTGGAGCCGAGAATGTTTTCTTTCAACAACCCTGCCGGCGCATGTCCTTCTTGTACCGGTCTCGGTTTCCGTTTGATCGCAGATGAGGATCTGGTGATCCCGGACAAGACTAAATCGATCTTTGATGGCGCGATCCAGGCTTCCGGCTGGAGCAATGCCCGTACAGATTCTATTTTCAGAATGTATTTCGAGGCGCTGGCGCAGAAGTATCATTTCTCCCTTACCGCCCCGGTGAAAGACCTGTCCCGGGACGCTATGGATGTGATCCTCTACGGCACTAAGGGCGAAAAACTCCGTATGACTTACAACCGGGGTAACGGTATGGGCGTTCTGGAACAGCCCTTTGAGGGCATTTTGAACAACATCAGCCGCCGCTATCGGGAGACCCAATCTGATGCCGCCCGTAAGGAATTGGAAGAATGTATGGCGACTGCGCCCTGTCCCAGTTGCCACGGCGACCGTCTTTCCGATATTGCCCGGGCAGTAACTGTTGGTGGCATCGGCATTATGGATTTTTGCCGTATGAGCGTGAAACAAGGTCTGGATTTTTTGAATGACCTTCATTTGGATGGCAATATGGCAGTAATTGCTGGGCAGATCATTCGGGAGATCAAATCCCGCCTGCAATTTTTAATGGATGTGGGTTTGCAGTATTTGACACTGTCCCGTGCTTCTGCGACCCTTTCCGGCGGTGAGAGCCAGCGGATTCGCCTTGCCACCCAAATCGGTTCTTCTTTGATGGGCGTGCTTTATATTCTGGACGAGCCGTCTATCGGTTTGCATCAACGGGATAATGATAAACTCTTAAAAACATTGCAACACCTGCGGGATCTGGGCAATACCCTGATCGTGGTAGAACACGATGAAGATACGATGCGCGCAGCGGATTATATTGTGGATGTAGGACCCGGCGCAGGCAGCCACGGCGGTGAGATCGTTGCGGCAGGTTCGCTAGATGATATTGTCCGGAGTGAAAGATCCATTACCGGCAAATATCTCTCCGGTGTGAAAAAAATCCCAGTTCCTTCTGCCCGCCGTGTCGGTAATGGCGCATTTTTGACCATTTGCGGCGCAAAGGAGAACAACTTGAAGGATGTGGATGTTTCCATCCCCTTGGGGACACTTACTTGTGTAACCGGCGTTTCCGGTTCTGGAAAATCCAGCCTGGTTGGGGAAGTTTTAAATAAAACGCTTTTAAACAAACTTAATCACGCCCGTACCCGCCCCGGCGCATGTCGGTGTGTGGAAGGACTTAACTACTTGGATAAAGTCATAGACATCGACCAAAGTCCCATTGGAAGAACGCCCCGTTCAAACCCGGCGACCTATACCGGCTTGTTTAACGATATCCGGGATCTGTTTGCATCCACTGCAGATGCCAAGATGCGAGGCTACGGCCCGGGCAGATTCTCCTTTAATGTCAAAGGCGGCCGCTGTGAGGCGTGTAATGGCGATGGTCTTGTAAAAATCGAAATGCACTTCCTGGCTGATGTATATGTGCCTTGTGAGGTTTGTAAGGGACAGCGATACAATCGGGAAACTTTGGAAGTTTTGTACAAGGGCAAAAACATTTCGCAAGTGCTGGATATGACTGCCGAAGAGGCGTGGGAATTCTTCCAGAATATCCCAAAAATCGCAAGAAAGATCCAAACCCTGGTGGAAGTTGGCCTTGGTTATGTAAAACTGGGACAGTCCAGTACCACAGTTTCCGGCGGCGAAGCGCAGCGGGTGAAACTGGCAACAGAACTCTCCCGTGTGTCCACCGGCAGAACGATTTATATTTTAGACGAGCCTACCACCGGCCTCCACGCCGCGGATGTTCACAAACTGATCGATGTTTTGCAAAAACTTGTGGACGTGGGCAATACGGTGTTGGTCATTGAGCATAATTTGGATGTTATCAAAACGGCAGACCATATTATTGATCTTGGTCCGGAAGGTGGCGATATGGGCGGCTATGTGGTGGCATCCGGTACACCGGAAGATGTGGCAAAAGTGAAAGAGAGTTATACCGGCCACTATCTGAAATCTGTGCTGAAATAAAATAATCCCCGGTCTGCCACAGCAGACCGGGAATCGATCAATTTTCGTAAAGTTCGGCAGGCAAAATACCGGAAAGTTCCATAAGGGCGTTGTCCCAACCGCCGGAATAATCATAAGGAATGTGGATAGGAGAGCGGAGTTTGGTGCTCGGTCTGGGTTTGGCAGATACTGTCATAGTCACCCGGAAAATGCCATTTTGCGGCTGATTCATAAACACTGCGCCGTTGTGGGCAGCAGCCACCGCGCGCACTATGGGCAATCCCAAGCCGATGCCGGTGCGTCCATCCTCAATAGCCGGTTCGCGCATATATCGGGAGAACAGATCCCGGCTCAAGTCGAACTGGGCATTGCAAGGATTTTCCACAGAGAAGTAGATCCGATCGTTTTTAAGGGACAGATCTGCCTTAACGGTGTCAGAACCTTCCAGAAAGATCACGGCATTGGAAAGCAAATTTAAAATGGCGCGCTCCAGCATTTTTTCATCCACAGAGCAGATAACAGTCTGAGAGGGCAGTGAGAAAACCAGTTTCTTTCCGGATTTTTCCAAAAGGGTCTGGGCTTTGTCCAGGATTTCGCTGAACACAGAGACAATATCTTTTCCGGTGAAACTACCGCTATTTTCATAAGTTGTCAGGTCAGACATATTGCAAAGCATACGCATAATCTGCTGCAAATTCTTTTGTACCTGCATCAAATGGATATTTTTGTCCGAATCGGATTTGGCAAGCATATTGGATGTGCTGCTGATGGCGTTGGACAGCGGCTCCCGCAGATGCTGGGCAGCAAGCGCCAATGCCCGTTGTTCCGGGCGGGCAAAATCAGAGTCCAGACAGAAGGTATACCCATTCTCGTCTGCGATCACGCAGGCACTTGTGGGAATATTTCCGATCATAAGTGTCAGATCCAGTCGGCCGTCAGTAAATTCAGAGAATTCGCCGGCACCAATATGAATCATATTTTCCACTTGCATCCCTACGGCGATGCCATAGGCGGCTGCAGCATCATTTACATAGCAAACAGACCCATTTTCAACACGGAAAGCAGGGCATAGCATCATTGCGGGCAAGTTTTTGTTGTTTGCAGATTCCATACTCTGCCTCCTTTCTACAAATCATATCGACAAAATTCGACATTTGCTACTTGTTATTTTATCAAAATTTCTAAAAATAGCAAGTATTATTATAAAGAGGTGAAAAATTATGCCACAGACGGGACACCGCCAACGGATCAAAGACCGTTTCCGCAAGGAAGGTCTGGAGCATTTTGAAGATAAACACGCCCTGGAACTGCTTCTTTGCTACGGCTTGCCCAGAAAGGATACCAAACCACTGGCAGAGGAACTTATCGATACATTTGGCGGCCTCACGCAGGTTTTGGACGCCTCAACGGAACAATTGGAAAAAGTGCCGGGTGTTGGTAAGAATTTGTCCACATTTCTGGTGCTTGTGCGGGAGTTTATGCGCCGTTACAATATTGCAAAAACTGCGTTAGACCGACCTCTGACCAGTATTGACGACTACTGTGATTACCTGAAACCGTATTTTAACGGCAAGCGAAATGAAGAGGTATATCTTCTGTGCCTCGACGCGAAGTTTAAGCCCATCTGCTGCAGAAAGATCGGGGAGGGAAGCATACATTCGGCAGCCATCTCCGTGCGTAAAATTGCCGAAGTGGTGCTGAATGTCAATGCGACAACCATTGTGCTTGCCCATAATCATCGCGGCGGATTGGCGTTTCCCTCTGATGAGGATGTTCAAACAACACAGCACCTTGCCAGCGCGTTAAGCGGCGTGGATATTGTGCTTGCCGACCATGTGATCGTGGCAGACGATGATGCAATCTCTATGGTTGCGTCCAGAATTTATGATCCGCGGCGGTATTTTAACATCGGATAAGGGGTAGCAGTATGCACTTGATTGTATGTCTGGATGACCGAAACGGAATGCTCTTTGGCGGCAAGCGGCAGAGCATGGATCTGCTGCTCCGCCAGCGGATATTGCAGATTGTGGAAAACAACAAACTTTGGATGAACGACTATTCTGCCCGGCAGTTTACGGAGTCCTCCGATGCTATCTGCGTATGTGCGGATTTTTTGTCAAAAGCAGGTGAAAATGACTATTGTTTCGTGGAAAATGCGGATTTTATTTCCTGCCTGCCAAAGACCCGTAAACTGATTATTTACCGTTGGAACCGGGTCTATCCATCGGATGTGAAGTTTCCCGCGGAAGAATTATCTGCCCGGCAAAAAGTAAGTGTTTTCGAATTTCCGGGACATTCCCACGATCGGATCACAGAGGAGGTATATACCCAATGAGAAAAAAGGTTAAGAATCTGCCGTTGCCGATTTTTTTAATTGTTTTGGCAATTGCTTTGTCAGTTATGATCTTCGGAGAGAATAATTTGGCTACCTATAGTGATTCCGTTAAGAATATTCCTGCATTCTCCGGCGATGCATATGTGGTGATCAATGACAACCAGCCAGAATTTACGGCGGATGACTACACCACCCAGTCCTATGAAAAATATGCATCCCTGGACGCGTTTAACCGTTGCGGTGCGGCAATGGCCTGTATCGGAAAGGACATTATGCCTACAGAAGAACGGGGCAGTATCGGGCAGGTGAAGCCCTCCGGCTGGCAAACAGCAAAATATGACTTTGTAGACGGAAAATATCTTTATAACCGTTGCCATTTGATCGGCTATCAACTCACCGGTGAAAATGCCAATGAAGAAAACCTGATCACCGGTACCCGTTACTTAAATGTGGAAGGTATGCTGCCTTTTGAGAATATGGTGGCAGACTATGTAAAGGAAACCGGAAACCACGTCCTTTACCGTGTGACACCCATTTTTGACGGCGAAAACCTGGTTGCCCGGGGCGTACAGATGGAAGCCTGGTCTGTGGAAGACGAAGGCGAGGGAATCTGCTTCAACGTCTATTGCTACAACAATCAACCCAGCATCGAAATCGACTATGCTACCGGCGAAAGCAAATTGATAACAAAACCATAAATTTCTGCGTGCTTTTCATAAGTGACCTACTTGCAATATAACGGCGTAAAAAGCTATAATAGTTTTGTTAATAAATAAAAAAGGAGTCAGATTATGGCAGATAAGAAAATGTGGGCATTGCTCGTACATATGTCTATGCACTTCGGCTACACTCACTGGGATACCCTTCCTTTGGAACAGGATATTTGGGAGTGGACATTGGAAAGCGCAGTGAAATCCGGTATGAATACAATTATCATTGATGTTCTGGATGGCATTGAGTACGCAAGTCATCCTGAAATCGCAATGCCCGGTGCGTGGTCCAGATATAAACTCCACAAAGAACTGCAGCGCTGCCGGGATATGGGCCTGACGCCCATTCCTAAGCTTAATTTCTCCGCAAATCACTCCAACTGGCTTGGACCCTATGCACGCAAGATCTCCACCCCGGAGTACTATCGCGTGGTTGATGACCTGATCAAGGAACTTTATGAACTGTTCGACCATCCTGAATATTTCCACATCGGCTTCGACGAAGAGGATGAGGAGCATGCCCGTTACAACAAGCAGGGCTACTGTATGTTCCGCCGCGGTGATCTGTACTGGCACGATATGCGTTATGTGATCGACTCTGTTAAGGAGACCGGGGCAAAGCCCTGGATGTGGTATGATGCATTTATCAACCATCACGAAGAGTTCCAGGCAACTGTGGAAAAGAACGAAGTCCTGCTTTCTTCCTGGTATTATCATCAGTTGAAAGAAGAAAATTTTGTTCCCATTTCTGAGTTTAAATATGACCTAACACCCTACGCAGGCCTTGACTTAAAATACATTGAGGACATTCCTCGCCTGGCAAGTTTCCGTAAGAATATTTTGAACTGGGTTAATGAGGGGAATGCGTTTGCACCCTGCGCCTGGTCTTTTAAGGCAGGCAATATCGAGTCCCAGATGGAATACTTCCACGATGGCGCAAAGGATGAATACCTTAAGGGCATGGTTGTATCCACCTGGTCTCCTATGTGCCGCGGCACTTGGTTCGGTACAGATAACCTGAAACTTCTTGGGGATGCCTGCAAGGACTTTGCCGAAGCAAAGAAGAAATTCTACCCCAACGACTAAATACCAAAAACCGCACTTTTTAGTGCGGTTTTTGATTTTGGACCATATTTTTATAAAATCCGTTTTTTATCAGAAATCACTTGCAATTAGAAAAATTTTTGGTATGTTTAAGGAAATATATAAAACCGGAGGCGAATTTCTATGGCAAGCAAGAAAATGTGGACACTTTTGGTCCATTTGACAAAACATTGGGTTTATGAGCAGAACGAGACAATGCCTTTAGACCAATCCTTTTGGGATTGGACATTGGAGAGTGCCGCAAAAGCCGGATTCAATACCATCCTGATCGACTTGCTGGATGGTGTGCAATATGAAAGCCATCCGGAGATTGCGATGCCCGGCGCCTGGCCTATGGAAAAATTCCGGGAAGAATTGCGCAAATGCCGGGAACTGGGTTTATCACCCATTCCCAAATTAAATTTTTCTGCCAATCACTGCCGCTGGTTAGGCCCTTATAAGCGGATGATCTCTACGGATACATACTACCGGGTTGTCAACGACTTGATCAAAGAAGTGTATGAACTGTTTGACCATCCTGCCTATATCCACATCGGTATGGATGAAGAGGATAACGAACACGCAAATTACGATCCCGACGGCTACTGTATGTACCGCAAGGGCAAACTTTATTGGCACGATCTGCGCTATATTATCGATGCGGTAAAGGCTACCGGCGCAAAGCCCTGGATGTGGTATGACACATTCATTAAGGACTACGATAATTTTGTCAGCCATGTGGATAAAAACGAGGTGCTGATCGCACCTTGGTATTACCATCATATGAAGCAGAAAGATTTCTTCCCCTTTACAGAGTTCGATTTTGATCTGTCAGAATATGCCCACCTGGGTCTTAAGTATGTGGAAGACATTCCCCACCTGAAAAGATACCGCGATAATATTTTGAAATGGGCAGAGGACGGCTATCAGTTCACCCCTTGCGCCTGGGCATTAAAGAAAGGCAACATTGCCGAGCAGATGGAATATTACCACAATGGCGCGCCGGATGAAAGTTTCCCTGGAATGATCGTTTCTACCTGGGAAACATGTACGGAGAAGAACAAGGAACTGTTTGAAAGTACTTTTGCCCAGTTCGCTGAAGCGAAAAAGCGCCTTTATCCTGCAGATTGATCACAAAATCTCCCGATGTATTTCGGGAGATTTTTAATTATTGGTTTACGAATATGCTTTTTTGTATTAGAATATATGTAGAATTAAAGTTCTACAGAGGTATCAACTATGAAAAGTGGGGAATATTTGTCCTTGCTGCAGGAAACTTATGACTTGATCCACATTTTGTCCAATAAGAACGGGGCAAAAGTGATGCACATGCGGCATAAAGAATTGAATCGCGATCTTGTTCTTAAGTGCTATGAAAAGCAGGTGCTGGCTTACGAACTATTAAAATCGGTTCGCCATACAAACCTGCCGGAGATCTATGATGTTATAAACTGCGAGGATGGACAGATCGTCTTCGAAGAGTACATTAAAGGCATTTCTGTTGCCGATGTGCTACATAGCAGTACATATTTGTATGCTGGCGCAAAAAAGATCCTTGATGGCGTATGTAAAGGTGTGTACACCCTGCATCAAATGGGAATTGTGCATAGAGATATAAAGCCGGAGAATGTGTTGATCACCGGAGACGGTACGGTCAAATTGATCGATCTGAATGCCTCCAGAAAGGTAAAACCTATGGAGAAACAAAAGGATACGGTCATTTTGGGAACGATCGGCTATGCAGCCCCTGAGCAGTTTGGCGTAGGTGCCAGTGACCCGAGGGCGGACATTTATTCTATCGGCGTGTTCTTAAATGTCATGCTCACAGGCGAGCATCCAAGCCACCGTCTTGCCAAAGGCAAAGCAGGGAAGATCGTGCAAAAATGCACCTTGATCGACCCGGACAGCCGATATCAAAATGTTGAGAGTTTACTCGGCGCATTATAACTATTTGGATAAAAAGTGGGAGAAAGCAAATGCTTTCTCCCGCTAAAATTTTTTACTCCGCGCAATCGGAACAAAGGGCGTAATATTCTTGCACAGGCTCGCCGCATCTAGCGCATAGGTGTTGCAAGCAGTGACCATAAGAAGATTCCTGATTATTGCATTTATCTACCTTGCATTTATGATCGGGGCAATAGAAATACACCGAGACAAATTCTTCAGGCAGTTTTTCGCTGCATCCTTCCGCAAGACAGCCGTGGTCGCCGCAATATGCTTTTTTAGTGGACTTTTGGTTATTGCAGCCCTCTAAAGTGCAGGTATGCTTTGCGCAATATTCACTGCCGGATTGTCTCAAACCATTGCAATCGTTCATCAAACAGAAAATCTTAGGCATAAGGAAAATGACGCAAAGGGCGATGAGGATAACCACCGCGCTAACTGCAATTATAAGTACTTTTTTCCTTTCATAGTATATCCTCCGATTCTTATGCGATTTGCTCAGAAAGAGTAGCCATATTATTTGAGCCGGTATCTGCATACTCGGTACGGGCGACCAAGGTTACCCTTTTAGAGCCGTCTTTTAATGTTTCGTATAAATCTGAAAAACGGCTGCGAGAAGCATAAATATACCACATATCGGAGTAATTTCCGCCGGAGGGTGTGATTTGAATACAGAAATAATTTCGCTCTGCATCGTCATATCCCCAGTTGTAATAATCATCCAATTCTGCAATGCCTTCGATCATAAATGCTTTACCCAGTGTTCCGTGGCGATCGAACTGTACATCTTTGCAGGAAAGGATATCCGGGTATTTCGTCTCAATAAAATCATTAAATAGAATGTCGTTTATATCTGTTTCAGAATAATACCCTTTGGAAAATAAGATAGAACCCTTGCGGGCAGTTTCTGAGTCAGAAACATTGAAATAGGTTTGCTCGTCAGTTACTTGAATTACATCGCCGGTCGTGTGATCATACTCCACATCGATTCCGTTGTATGTCAGGTAATTGTCGAAGAATTCGTCATAACTTAAGGTGTAGAATTTATCTCCACATTTGCTTTGCACAGTGGCGATGCCTTCGCTTTTTGCCATCTCACCAAATTCATACAGTTTTCCTTCTGCAATATAAACATAATCGCCGGATTGACAATTTTGCCAAACACCGTCAGCGACTGCTTGCATAGCAAGGGGAGATTCAAACTGCGCAGCCTCTGTAGGAGAAGTGCTGGGGCGGTATTCCTCATGCGGTTCTTCGCCGCAACCGACCAGAATTCCCATAAACAGGGCGGCGCATAAGAAAAGAACGATCGTTTTCGAAAATTTCATTTTTTTGCTCCTTTTATATGATCTTTAGCAGCGTTATTCTGCAATCGGATAACAGTAGAAGAAGTTTGAAATTGCATTGATATATTGGATCAGCGCTTCTTCTGTCTCATCTTCTGTGTGCATAGGTTCGAAACCCAAATCAGTATTGGTCTTGTAAGAAAGCCAAGTCATCGCAGGGAAGGTATGGTTGATAGATTCCATTTGCAAAAGTGCCAATGCTTCCTTTTTTGCCTGATCTGTTTCGTTATGGACCATATTTGACAATTCATCAGAGAACTCACCCAAATAATCATTGTATGGCTCCATTGCGTTGTAAACATCGTTTACAAATGCATCCAGATCCTTCTGACTTTCGTATTGGATATAGCATGTTTCCAAGCCTTTTACGAGTTTTTCAATGGTTTCCGATTCTCCGTCCATGAAGTCCTTTCCAAAGGCGTCATACAGCGCCGGATTGATAGCAGTTTTTTGCGCCTGGGTCTCTGTCTGGACTGTGCCATCCTGGGTTTCATCCTGCTTTTTCTCGCCGCAACCGACCAGAATTCCCATAAAGAGGGCGGCGCACAGGATAAGCGTGATATTTTTTTTGAATTTCATTTTTTCTTTTCTCCTTTTTCTATGATTTTTCAACAGCGTTTGTCTGTTGATTGATTCCCATAAACATACAGATCATTCTTTGCAGAATGTGAATTTGATTTTCCGTTAATTGATGGACCGTTTTACGGTCTGCCTGGAACTCCTGAAAGATCAGATCAAGTAAAATGATTTGTTCCTCGTCTAAATTCTTGGTGGAATATGTTCTGTCTTGCTGGATGCCAGCCAGATAATCAATGGATATGTTCAGCGTTATGGCAATGCTTTCCAAAACATCCAGGGGAGGCAGTTGGGCATTGGACTCGTAACTGCTGACTGCCGAAACACTTTTGTTGATTTTGGCAGCCAACTCTTTTTGTGTAAGCCGACGTTTTAGCCGTATGGACTTGAGTCTGGAACCAAGATCGTACATTTATTTCACTCCCGAAGTTTTGACTATTGTACCACGATTGATTTCAGCGAAACTGTAGTTACTTTGAAAATGGTATAATTTTACAGAAAAGTCTGTTTTTTCTTTCATAAGACCGATTATAATTATTTTCGACAGGATTTCCCGTGCTGGCAGCACAGATTATTGGAATCGATGTTGACGATTCTCTATGATTTGTGTAAAATATTCCAAGGAGATGGTGAAATGAAGAAAGATACTTCCCAAATGCTGGAGGAACTGAAAAGTTGCTCGGATTTTAACCGGTTTTATAAAACGAATGAAGATCAGATCATTACAGAGAATCTCTCCGGATATTTAAGTGAACTTCTGAAGAAACACGGCATAAAAAAAGCCGACGCCATTCGTGGCGCCGAACTGAGTGAAGATTATGCATATCAAATTTTTTCCGGCTTGCGCGTTCCGGAGCGGAAGAAACTTCTAAGCCTTGCTGTGGGAATGAAACTGGATCTTGAGGAGATACAAAACCTTTTGAAAGTATCCGGCTATGCGCAACTTTATGTAAAGAACCCGTTTGATTGCATTTTGGTATATGGAATTTGCAAGAAAATGACAGTCCCGCAAATCAACTATATTCTCTTTGATTATGGAATGGAGACCCTTGGATGACAGATACAAAGATTTGCAAACACTGCGGAAAACAGATACATAGCCAGGCGCAATACTGTATGTACTGTATGGAATCCCAGTTAGAAAAGGTCGATGTAACACCGTCAGGGTTACAAAAGAAGAAAAAAGGACGGCTGCTTTTACCCGTGGTGATCATTGCCGTGTGTATTTTATCTTTTGGCTTGACTGTGGGCTTTTGGCAATTGTTCAGACCTGCATTTCCGGAAACACCGGAACAGTTGGTATCCGGCAGCGAAACAAGCGCATCTGAGACAGAATACTTAATGGATGTCCCTTTGAATACGGAAGATACGCCCTATGTAACAGACCAGCCGGAGAATACCCAAGGCACGATTCCCCAGAAGGCAGACCCGCAAACGCCAAACAAGCAAGCCGCCACAACGCAAAATTCTTCACCGACGACTCCGTCCAAACCGACCAATAATAACCCGATTCAGGATTCCACACCGGAAAAAAGTCCTTCTGTGCAAAACCCGACAACGGAAAATACATCTGCGCCCAACGAAGATCCTACAGAACCTACAACAACAACGCCCAATTGCAGTCACTATTACACAAAGGCGTCTTGCACTACGCCAATGACTTGTATCTATTGTGGCGCAACACGCGGTACGGCAGATTCCAATGCCCATAACTATGTGGCGCAAACAACAACAGTTCATCACGACGAAAAAGGCCATTATGAGGATGTAACCACTTCAGTAAAAAAGACAAAATACTTGTGCTTTTATTGCGGCTATAATCAGGGTGGTTTTGATACCCTGGACGATGTATATGTACACATGCAAAGCCACAGCAATAAGTCTGATTTTAACTGGGTAATGTCCCATTCAACTTATCGCACAGAGACCAGAGAAGTGTGGGAGAATGTCACACAACAACAGTGGGTCGTTGATCAGGAAGCCTATGATGAAACTGTCATTACGGGGTATACTTGCTCTGTATGCAATAAGACGAAATAGCGATATTTTAAATTGATTTTATGATAGGAGGTGGGCAAATGGATAAGTTTATTTTGAAATCGGATCTAAAGCCGTCCGGAGACCAGCCGCAGGCCATAGAAGGGCTTGTAAACGGCGTTAATTGGGGTCTGAGGGAACAGACACTTCTGGGCGTTACCGGCTCCGGCAAGACCTATACAATGGCGTCGGTGATCGAGAAACTAAACAGACCAACGCTGGTTCTTGCCCACAATAAAACCCTGGCAGCGCAACTTTGCTCGGAATTCCGGGAACTGTTTCCCGATAATGCTGTGGAGTATTTTATTTCCTATTACGATTATTACCAGCCGGAGGCATATATTGCCCACACAGACACCTATATCGAAAAGGATGCCTCTGTGAACGAGGAGATCGACCGCTTGCGTCACAGCGCTACTGCTGCGCTGTTTGAGCGGCGGGATGTGATCGTGGTTTCATCGGTCAGTTGCCTTTACGGTTTGGGTGACCCTATCGACTATAAGAGTATGGTCATTTCTCTCCGGGTAGGGCAGAGCCGCCCAATGGACGAGATTTTGCGGAAACTCACAGAGATCCGCTACGAAAGAAACGATATTGATTTTTCCCGTAATAAATTCCGCGTCCGGGGTGATACATTGGAAGTGTATCCTGCTTATTGGACTGGTCGCGCCATTCGGGTTGAGTTCTTTGGTGATGAGGTAGACCGCATTTCCGAGATCAATGCTGTATCCGGAATGGTGGAGCGGTATATCGACCATGTGGCGATCTATCCTGCAAGTCACTATGTGGCGTCAAAAGAAAAGTTAGAGCGGGCAATGGCAGAGATCCGGAAAGAATGCGATGCCCAGGTGGAACTTTTCAATCAGCAAAATAAACTGATCGAAGCACAGAGAATTGCCCAGCGCACCAATTACGACCTGGAAATGCTTACAGAGATCGGCTTTTGCAATGGCATCGAAAACTATTCCCGGGTGATCCAGGGTAGAGAACCGGGCACGCCGCCGACAACATTGTTAGACTATTTCCCCGACGATTTTGTACTGTTTGTGGATGAAAGCCATGTGACACTACCCCAGTGCCGTGCTATGTACGCCGGTGACCGAAGCCG
>JAZQBF010000045.1:0-2028 GCA_045545615.1 Faecousia sp. | reverse complement strand
TGGAGAGCAGATCCGGGTCGGTGACACGCAGGAGCATATTTCGGCAGCCGTCTTTGCTTATGGGATAAATTTTCAGGATCTTCACAGAATATTCCCGGGGCGTAGTGCCGGAGACTGTGCAGCGGATAAGGGCATCGCCGGAATGGACATCCTCTTTTTCTCCAACGGGAATTGCCTCGCCGCTCCAGCAATCGTCTGCATTTCCAAAAATGCCCTGCAGGGTATTTTTCTCTAAAACGCCCAGAGGCGCTTCGGTTTCCAGCGAACCTACCAGCCGACCCGGCGTGCCGGCTTTGCCTTTTTGCACGCTGCGAATACCGGCGTTATATATTTTTCCTTGCCGCATTTGCAAAAGCGAGCCGCCGGACTGGTTGACACCGTGTCCCAAGGCGCCAAAATCGTCGGTATCCGGGTCATAAAAAGTGACTGTGCCGATGCCGGTGATGCCCTCTTTTAAATAAACACCCAGCCGAGGTCCTTCCGGGGTGATGCCGGGGGTAAGACGCAGATTTTTTTCTTTTCCGTTTCGCAAAATACACATATTTACTGTACCGTCTGAGTGACTGAGCGCGTTGCGCACATCTTCAGCGCAGGTGATTTTTTGCTCGTTGATCCGGAGAATCTGGTCGCCGGTCTGTAAGCCGGCTTTTTGCGCGGCTGCGCCGTTTTCGCCTGCAAAGGCGGCGACTGTAACATTGTCGCCGGATAATTCCATGCCGATGACCTGCCCCACCGGAATCAATAATTGCGTGGCGCTGACGGTCTGTGACAGCAGAAAAACCGTCAGCAAAACTGCCGCGATATTTGTCAATTTTTTCATTTTGCACCCTCCTTTTTGTGTCCTCTTTTAATATTCCAAACACCCGCGCAACTAACCGCTGAAAAAGTCGAAAAATAAGGAGAAATATGGAAAAATATATATAAATAAAGAATCGCTGTTTTACCCATTGACATTGTAGGTAAATAGTGGTATATTACCCACAGAAATAGTAGGTAATAACCTTTGGAGGAATTTATATGTACGTTTATGCGGATAACGCGGCGACCACCAAAATGAGCGCCGTAGCCATTCAAGAGATGGCATCCTATATGGATAAAGTTTATGCAAACCCTTCCAGTTTGCACTCTGCCGGCCAGGAAGCCAAGGAAGCCTTGGAATCTGCTCGGGCAAAAGTGGCTGCCTGTTTAGGCTGTGACGCCAGAGAAATTTATTTTACTTCCGGCGGCAGCGAGGCGGATAATCAAGCCATTATTTCTGCTGCCAACTACGGCGCACGGAAGAATAAAAAGCACATTATTTCCACTGCGTTTGAGCATCACGCGGTTCTGCACACTTTGCAGAAACTGGAAAAAGAGGGCTTTGAAGTTACCTATCTGGATGTAAAGCAGAATCACAATGTTTCCGCCCAGCAGGTAAAAGATGCCATCCGGGAAGATACCTGCCTGGTAACTTGTATGTACGCCAACAATGAGATCGGTTCAATTTTGCCCATTGCCCAGATCGGCGCTGTGTGTAAAGAAATGGACGTACCGTTCCACACCGATGCAGTGCAGGCGGTAGGTCACATCGCTATCGATGTGAAGGCGCAAAATATTGACCTTTTAAGCCTTTCTGCCCATAAGTTCCACGGTCCTAAGGGCGTAGGCGCGCTTTATTGCCGCCGAGGATTCCCCTTGACCAATGTGATCGAAGGCGGTGCCCAGGAGCGGGGCAAGCGGGCCGGCACAGAAAACCTGCCCGGTATTATGGCTATGGCGGCGGCGCTGGAAGATGCTTGTGCCAATATGGAAGAAAACAACCGGAAAGTTGCGGCAATGCGCGACCGGCTGATCGAAGGTTTATCCCAAATTCCCCACAGCGCGTTGAACGGCGATCCGGTGAATCGACTGCCCGGCAATGTGAGTTTCTGTTTTGAGGGTATCGAGGGCGAAAGTTTGCTTCTCTATCTGGATGCTATGGGCGTGGCGGCATCGTCCGGTTCTGCCTGCACATCCGGCTCTCTGGATCCCAGCCACGTACTGCTGGCC
>JAZQBF010000044.1:0-2545 GCA_045545615.1 Faecousia sp. | reverse complement strand
GCCAGGTCGTAAATGTCCTTGCCCTCGGTCTCCACGCCCCATTCCTTAGCGATGCGGATCAGTTTCTCAGGGTCTTTGACCTGATAGTTGCCGCCCTCTTTGGTCTGGTGCAGGGTGTGCATGATCTCGCGACCGTGGTCGGAGTGCGCTGCGGTACCGCCAACGGTAAAACGCAGGTAGTTACGGGCGACGATGCCGTGAACGTCACAGCCACAAACGCCTCTGGGGGCTTTGGGAGTGATGCGGCAGGGGCCCATGGAGCAGATACGGCAGCAGGTACCGCCTTCGCCGAATCCGCAGTGAGGAGACTGGTTCTTGGCGCGCTGTTGCCAGGTGTCAGCGCCGACCTTGGATGCGGTTTCCAGCAGAGCGTTGGTCGCCGCTTCCATCTCCTCGACGGTAGTGGTAAATGCCCAATCCTTCAATCTTATATCCTCCTTCAATAATACTTTTCGCGTAAAATGGCAACGCACCCATGCCTCCCTTGTGTAAAGGGAGGTGGTTTTTGCTTCGCAAAAACCGGAGGGATTGCCACCGTAATGTATTGCAATCTTTACGCATAGAGTTTCACCCTATATATTACTGCATCCAGCCCCAAAAGTCAATGTGAATTTCCCCAAAAATCTTCAAAAAATCTATCCCCCTCCCCCGGATAGGGAAATGAACAATTGACAATGGACAATTGACAATTGACAATTGTGGTGTCGGCTCTGCCGACAGATTTAAAAGCCTTCTCCTTGAGGAGAAGGTGTCACCGAAGGTGACGGATGAGGTGTCATTATTTAAATCCGTCGCATCAGCGACACCACAACTATCAACTCACAACTATCAACTATCAACTCACAACTCATTTGACAAACCCCCGTATCCGCCTTATAATACACCCAGAAGACAAAGGCAGATCTTTCCAGAGGCTGAAAAGGTCTGCCGGCACCGAATGCAACATAGATTTCCGTGAATAATCGAATCCCTTGTAGGGACCGGCGTCCCCGACGGTCCTGCTCGCAAAGAATCTTATGGGTTGCATAGGGGCAGCCGGATGCCCGGCCGGGCAATTTCGTTACCAACGCGAATCTAATGGTTCGTTCCGTTATATCCCTCGGTAACGCACATTTCCCCGTGTCATTGCGAGCCAGTGATCACACTGGCGTGGCAATCTCACGCAACAGGGTCCCTGCATACCGCTGCCGTCTCTTTCAGGAACAAATAAACGAAAGAGATGTGAAACTATGGCAAAAATCAAAGAATTCCTCAAACGCAAAGACATTGTATTTTCCGGCAAGCGGTACGGCATCGATGCCCTGGGCGCAATGGCGCAGGGTCTGTTCTGCTCGTTGCTGGTAGGTACCATCGTCAAAACCCTGGGTCAGCAACTTGGCATACAATTTCTGATTCAAGTGGGCGACTTTGCCTCCCAAATGTCCGGCGCGGCAATGGCGGTCGCCATCGGCTACGCCTTGAAAGCCCCGGCGCTGGTGCTGTTCAGCCTTGCCACCGTAGGCTTCGCCTCCAACCAGTTGGGCGGCGCAGGCGGCCCTTTGGCGGTGCTGATCATCGCCATCGTGGCGGCAGAATGCGGCAAAGCCGTATCGAAAGAAACGAAGATCGATATTTTGGTCACCCCCATCACCACCATTCTGGTGGGCGTTGGCTTGGCGGTGCTGATCGCCAAACCTATTGGCACAGCGGCTTCCGCCGTGGGTACATTCATTAAATGGGCAACGGAACTGCAGCCTTTCTTAATGGGCATTCTGGTGTCCGTCACCGTGGGTATCGCCCTGACGCTCCCCATTTCTTCCGCTGCCATCTGCGCGGCGCTGGGTCTGACGGGCCTGGCCGGCGGCGCAGCGGTAGCCGGATGCTGCGCCCATATGGTGGGCTTTGCGGTAATGAGTTTTAAAGAAAACCGCTGGGGCGGCTTGGTCGCCCAGGGCATCGGCACAAGTATGCTGCAAATGCCCAATCTGATGAAAAACCCCCGGTGCTGGCTGCCTCCGGTGATCACCTCCGCCATTACCGGTCCTATCGCCACCTGCATTTTCAAACTGCAGATGAACGGCGCGCCGGTTTCTTCCGGTATGGGTACTTGCGGTCTGGTGGGACAGATCGGCGTGTATACCGGCTGGCTTTCGGACATTGCCGCAGGCGCAAAGACCGCCATCACCCCAATGGACTGGGCAGGTCTTTTGCTGATCTGCTTCGTCCTCCCCGCCGTCCTCACTTGGCTCATCGCCATCCCCTTTAGAAAGTTCGGTTGGATCAAACCCGGCGACCTCAAATTAGATATGTAAAAAAAGACGCCCACCAGGGCGTCTTTTTAAGTTGTCAGTTGTCAGTTGTCAGTTGTCAGTGAATGTGTCGGCTCCGCCGACTATTTGAATCTGTCGCAAAGCGACACCACAATTCTGCATTCTCGTCCACCGCACCAGAGCCTCCCTCTGACGAGGGAGGTGGATTCGCCGCAGGCGAAGACGGAGGGAGAGATCATTTCAATCCTATTGCGATAAGTCGGAGGCCAAGCGGTCTTAGGAAGACAACTCTGCCT